>JAJRZI010000160.1 GCA_024275295.1 Gammaproteobacteria bacterium
GAACAAGGAGCAATATACCTGGAGAAAAGGCCTGCATCTCAGCAGAAAATGTAATTTCCCGAACCAAAATTTTGGAGGCGGGTATCGAACCGACACAGAGTATTTCTGCGTCAGACAGTTAAACCCGACAGACTCCTAGAGATAAACATATCAGAGGCATTGTGCTTAGAGTAGTTAACAAGCGCCGAGATATCCCAGTCGTCAAATCGCTTGCCGGCCAACAGACTCAGCTCCCGTTTGTCGAAACTCCCACCGCCAACTCTAGCTTCAAAGCCGTCAATAATATTGCCGTTTTTGGTGAGAATGTTAATAACTCCTGTGGCCGCATTGGCGCCATAGAGCGCTGAACCTGGGCCACGGATGACCTCTATGCGCTTAATATTATGCACCTGCATATCCAGAAGCTGCCATGCAGCCGAACCTGTATTGGCATGATCCATCGCATGATGGTCGATGTTGAATAACACCAGGTCACCTTCTGAATTTTTGGCACCCCGTACAACGATGCTCCTCTTTCCATAAGGCGTGGTTCTTGTAATGGCCAAGCCTGGCACTCTCTCCAGTACATCGGCAAGTGTAAAAGCGCCCATCTTTTCAATCTCCTGGGCAGTAATTACCGTTGCGCTTGCTGGTGCCTCATAGAGGTGTTTTATATACTTTGTAGCACCATAGAGTATCTCTTCATCATCCCAGGGTAAGTTTTCTTCGTTCCACGGCATGGTTTCGTCAGTCAGTGAAGGGAATTCGGGGACAGGTTCACCCCCATAGGCATGGCAGACAAAACAGAGCACAAGTGCGGCAACAATGCTTCTAGTCATAGAACTGAGTATTAATTAATTCCAAAAAAAAACACATCGGAATGTTCAGAGTAAGAAAAAACAACTTATAAAGCAAGGTAATTGCCTGCAATAAAACCACAGCAATTCCCACTAGATTGAGCCAATAAGCCAAGCACCCACAAGCCCAGACGGGGAGTTATATGCAACCCATTTCACACCGCTCAGCCATCTGTACCGCCATCTCCAGTGCTACCTTTAAACTACCGCAACTCCCTTGACCTGTACCTGCCAGCTCAAGCGCCGTGCCGTGATCAACTGAGGTTCGGATAAAAGGCAGACCCAGCGTAATATTGGCCGCCCGACCAAACCCAAGATGTTTAAGCACAGGCAGTCCCTGATCATGATACATAGCCAAAACAGCATCCGCCTGTTCCAGATATTTGGGGGTAAACAGCGTATCGGCCGGTAGCGGCCCATTGAGGTTCATGCCTTCAGCACAGAGCCTATTCAAGGTAGGTACAATAGTATGAATCTCCTCCTTCCCCAGGTGACCATTTTCCCCTGCATGCGGATTCAGTCCACAGACCAGAATACGAGGCCGGGCAATGCCAAAACGTATTTGAAGATCCCGATGCAATATACGAATAACGCTTTCCAATCTTTCACGGGTGATGGCACAACTAACAGCAGAGAGTGGCAGATGAGTGGTGACGAGCGCGACCCGTAGCCCAGGGGTTACCAACATCATCACCGGATCGGCATGGGCAAGGTCAGCCAGGTACTCGGTGTGTCCAGTAAAAGGAAGCCCGGCATCATTGATAACGCCCTTATTAACCGGCCCGGTGACCAAAGCAGAGAAGGCCCCACTTAAGCACTCTTCAGCGGCTAAACAGAGGGTTTCCAGCACGTAGGGGGCATTTGCAGTATCAAGTTGGCCCGTTAAAGCTGGCACCTTTAATGCCACTGGCGCTATCTTCAGGCTGCCGGGTTGCTGCGAAACCGGCTCGCGATCAGGGTCAAATTCGATCAGTTTAAGTGGCAGGTTTAGCTGGATTGCCCTGCGCTCCAATAGCACAGGGTCTGCAACTACAATCAGCTCTGAAGCATTGGCCTGTTGCGCCAGCTGCACACACAGATCAGGCCCGATACCGGCCGGTTCACCCGGCGTGATGGCAATACGAAGCAGTTTATTGGGGGACACCAAGGTGATAACCTGGGAGTGTCAGGAATCAGACAGTCTAATATCAACATAGGCTTCATCACGCAGCCTGCGCAGATAGAGTTCGCCCTCTTCTGCAGCCTTGCGCTTACGGATGGCATCACGCGCCAATGCCCTTTGTGCCTCTTCGGTGTTGTCATGCTCTCGTCGTCCCAGCAGCTGCACGATATGCCACCCAAACTGTGATTTAAACGGCTCACTGATCTGGTTTATCCCCAGCTTGCCCAGCATCGCTTCAAACTTGGGGACAAAATCCCCTGGGCTTGTCCACCCCAGATCACCACCTTTGATGGCTGACCCCTTATCATCTGAATGGGAACGTGCCAGGGCAGCAAAATCATCACCCCCTTCAATGCGCTGTTTTAGCTGTGCCAGTCGATTCCTGGCATCATCATCTGAGGTGATTTCATTGGTGCGAATCAGGATATGCCGGGCATGCGTTTGGGTAATAATCTTACGCTCACCCCCCTTAAAATCATCCAACAGCACAAGATGGAAGCCGCTTGAGTTGCGCATGGGTTCACTCACATCCCCACGATTCATAGTTGCCAGTGGCTCTATAAAAAAGCTCGGGAGCTGCGCTGCATTACGCCATCCCAAATCACCACCTTCCAGCGCTTGACGCCCATCCGATTCAGCAACAGCGGCCTCTTTAAAACCAATTTCACCCTGCCGAATCCTGGCCAATAACTGCTCTGCTCTCGATTTGGCATCAGCAATCTCTTCCGGCGAGGCCGCTTCGGGGGTCGCAATCAGGATGTGAAAGAGATGGTAATCTGAACGCTGGTTAAGCCGGCCCGACTCCTTTTTCAGATAGCTATCAAGCTCCTGCTTGGAAACCTCTATTCGGCGAATCACCCGCTGCTCACGTAATTTGGAGAGTGTAATCTGCTCACGAATGGTCTCCCGAAATCGCCTGAAGCCAATGCCATCAGCATCCAAAGCCTCATGAAACTCATCCAGCGACATGCCATTCTCTGCAGCAATATTTTTCAGCGCACGGGTCAGCAGTTCATCATTAACGACGATACCGGCCTGTTTTGCAGCGGCCAGTTGTAATTTTCTAATGATCAGCCGCTCCAGCACCTGGCGTTCAAGCACTGCTTTCGGCGGCATACGTGTGCCTTTCTGTCTTAGCTGGGAGACGAGTTGGGATACTTCAGTATTGAGTTCGCTACGCACAATGACATCGTCATTCACGACAGCCACAATACTGTCCATATTCTCAATCACACCCGCAATAACTGGGCAGCCAAAAGATAAAATCACTAACAAAAGGGGAAACAGAGCAGGTCTTATAGAGGTCATAATAATGCGTGGCAAAGCTGATTTACATCCAGATGAATCTGTATTGTACTGTATTCAGGGAGGACAAATACCTAGTAATCGTAGCCGTATCCAAAAATACCTTTGTCCAATAGCGATACGATGTCACTACCGAAGCTGCTCAGCCCTTTGAGTTCAAGCTGCACAAAGATGGCATTATTGGCCTCATCTGTATCAAGCCTATTCACATAGTGCCTGCCTACAACTCGAACCACATAGCAGCAGCCATCATATTCAAAGCCACCAAACCCTTCCATAGTGCGATTATGCAGCTGCGAGTAGTACCAACGCCCAACCAGGCTCAAGTGAGGGGTAACAGGCCAGCGGGTTGATAGCTCTGTCTGTTCCGATATATCCCGGTTATAGCGATGGGTCATATTGAAGATACGTCGATCCTGATCCCGATAATGCAGTTGCGCTGCCGCCTTTGTGGTACTCCGATTATTACGATGTGGATCCCACTGGCCCATTATGCGTCCACTACAGGCATCCGCCAGGCGGGCAGAGGCTTCGGCAATAATCTCTGAGGTGCTGTTATTCTCACTAGCCACACCGCGACTCAGCTGCACCTTCCGGTCTCTAAAGTAGAGGATCGAACCGACACTGGTTCTGAGCAACTCTTTACCGGTGGCCTCCCCGATAATGCGGGATGTTAACGCCAACGTCAGTTGATTGGCATCACCCACCCGGTCTACGCCGTTAAAGCGATTTTCACGAAAGAGGGTTGGAAAACTGACATTGTTTCTTGAGGTATCAAAATTTGGCTGATCATCCTGATTCTTATACGGAATCGCCAGATAGAAGGCGCGAGGCTCAAGTGTCTGCACAAAGGCATTGCCAAACCAGTCTGTTTCACGCTCAAAAAATAGGCCGCTATCAATGCTTAAGGTAGGGATGAAACGATCGGGATCATCTGTGGTGCCTGCTGCCTGATTATTCAATGAGTAGCTGGTATAACGTGCGCTAACCTTTGGCGTTAGAAAACCCCAGGTGTTCACCATCGGCATGCTCAGCCCGCCGAGCAGATCATAACGCTCTCCATCAACCCTGGTTGGATGATCAAACCGGACATATTCAGCATTCAAATGGTAGGTCAAGCCAAGAAGTTGATCCGGTCGCTCCAATGAAAATTTAACTTGGGGAAGCCTGCGGTAGGCCTCGCTGGTGGGGGCAAGTGCAGGATCAGTGCTTTGAAAATGCTGCAGACGCGCCAGCACAGACCAACCCCCTCCATAGTAGGTCACATCAGCACGCTGCTCTAATTGCCGTGCGGAAGAGATCGCCAGACTACCACCAAAATCATTCAGATACTCTTCATCGGAGACATGATTGATATCGACATCCAACACCATATTTTGTGTCAGCCGACCCCGTTCCTTAATGGATAAGGCACCACGCGTGTTGTTCACTTTGCTGGATGCATTTTTATCATCGGGAACAATCTCGCCAGAGACAATACCGTTATGCTCTTTTGTCAGATAGCGAAACTCACCCGCCAGCATCAACCCCCGCCGACTCATGATTCGGGGGGTAACAGTTGCATCATAATTGGGGGCAAGATTCAGATAGTAGGGCAGCGAGATATCCGTACCCAACTTATCGGACAGGCCAAAAATGGGGGTCAGAACACCTGTTTGACGGCGGTCATCAATGGGAAAACTAAAATAGGGCGTATAAAAGAACGGGACGCCACCCAGCGCAATCCGGGCATGAGTTGCTTTACCACGCCCTGACACCTCATCGGTATCCAGCGTCTTGGCCTGCAGCACCCAGCTGTTATCACCGGGGCGACAGGTCGTGTATTCAATATCCTCAAAATGAGCCTGATCTTTATTGACCCGCTCAGCCTGACTGGCAGTACCACGCGCCATGGCAGCCGGCAGCCGATACTCTGCAGACTCCACATGCCCCTGATCTTCCCCCAGATTAAATCTGGCTTTTGTTCCCTCTATACGTAACGTTGGATCCTGGTAATAGACGTTGCCAGTGGCATCCACCACATCACTCTTATTATCGTAATGAACCTCATCAGCGCTCAGCAGCCGGTTTCCACGTATAACCTCAACACTGCCGGTAAAGACTCCAACCTCATCATCACGAGAGATCTCTGCAGCATCTGCATTGATATAGGTGCGCTCATCGCCCGATGATACATCTGTGGGTTTGCGCACCGGGCGCTGCTGCAAAAGCCCACATCGGTTCCAGTTCAATTCGCGATCAATTCGCGCAACCGGCGCCTGCTCAGAAGCATCCGCTGCAGCCACTACAGGTGCAACAGGCTTAATCTGTACTGGCCTGGTTCTTTTTCTCTCTGGTTTCTGCGCGGCAACAACCGGCTTTACAACTGCCTGAGGCGATACAGCCTGTACGGGCTTTGCCGCAGGAGCGGCAACAGTGGGCGACGCCGCCTCCTGAACGGGGGCTACAGGCCTGGATGGCGCGGGCTTATTAGCCGCTGGAATTCCATCTTTAAAGCACTCCCAGCTAGCGCCATCAGCAGCGGTACGGCATACCCAAGAGGGTGATGCAGCCTGCAGGGGCAGCGCTACCGATGCCACCAACAGTGTGCTGATTGCAACAGTTAGAATCCTAGGTTGTCCGGGCACGGCATGATCTCAAAAGGTTATTATTACTCTATTATTCACTAAGACTATCACCTACATCTTACAGGTGATATCTCAGCTCAGAAAGCTGCATTGGCCTGATCCGCATAAAATCGCATAGAATCACTTTTTCTTCAAGAAAAGAGAGTGGTTGTGGCGGCTAAATCTACCCGGTTTTTTATTTTCCTGCTTCTATTGGCGCTGATCGGTTTGACCGTCAGGCAACTCTACATCACCCGCCCCGTCAAAGCACCCGAATTAAAGGCTCTACCACTCGCCCGGGTAGAGCTGATCCAAGCAGTCCGTAAAACGACCCATCCCTTTGATCACATTACCGGCCATCTGCAGCCCGCTCGGAAATCAACCCTGCATTTTGAGGTCAATGGCAACCTGCTCAAACGCCTGGTGGAGGCAGGGGCACTGGTGCAACGGGGAGAGCTGTTGCTACAGCTGGATGACGCGGATTACAAGGATAGAGCCATCGAAGCCAAGGCACAGCTACAGCAGGAGCAAGCCCGCCAGGCACGTGACCAGCAACTACTGGAGTTTGCCCACAGCAATGCACAGCTGGCACAGAGAGAGGTCAATCGACTGATCAGCCTGGGCAAAAAGGCGCTCTCCTCTAAATCCAAGCTGGACGAGAGACGCCAACAGCTACTGCAACTACAGGGCGAAGATACCCAGCTGGCCTATACCGTCAACACCGCTCCGCAACGGCTCTCTGCACTGCAATCGGCCCTCAAACGCGCCCAACGAAATGTGCAACGCACCCATCTGACCGCCCCCTACAGCGGCCGGGTGAACCGGGTATTGATTGAGGAAGGCGATCACATCACCCCCAACGACACCGTGCTGGAGCTGATCGATGATCTGTCACTGGATCTCTATACCGAGGTAAGCGGCACCACAGCCGCAGCACTGAAACAGGGGCAACAGCTTGATGTCTCGGTCAAAGGGAGATCATACCCCGGCCAGTTGATCGCCGTGCAACGGGATCCTGACCCGGAGACTTTTACCCATCCGATAAAGATCCGCATCCCTGGAGAGGGGCTGATTCCTGGCATGCTGGCCTCAGCCCGGCTCCCCCTGACCACACTGCCCAATACCATTGTGGTACCCCGCTCAGCACTGCTGCAGGATAGCGGCCACAGCTACCTGTTTGTGGTCAAGGGCGACCGGCTGGAGCGGCGCCAGGTCAAGAGCGGCATCCACAGCGGCAACCTTCTGGTTATCGACGCAGGTCTGGCCGAGGGCGAAACCCTGGTCGCCCGCGATGTAGCCGCCCTCATCGATGGCCAACAGATAGTGCTGCCCAAACTACAACGAGCAGCTGATTTCCAGTGATCGACTTCTCCATTCGCAACCCGCTGATTGTCAATCTGGCATTAGCCCTGATTGTATTGAGTGGCGTGCTCGCCTGGTTTGGTATGCCACAGGAGATGTTCCCCACCATTGAGCAGGACAAGATCCAGATCAACACCACCTACGAAGGTGCTGCCCCAGAGGAGGTGGAACGCCAGATCACCCTGCCGATTGAGGAGGAGTTCGACGGCATGCGGGATATCGACACCATCACCTCCACCAGCAATGAAGGCTTCTCCAGCATCATGATCAGCCTCAAGCCCGGCAGTGATGTGGATGACTTTATGCGCAAGGCACGCACCGCTGTAGACCGGGTGGTCGATCTGCCTGCCGAGGCAAAAGAACCTGAACTGAGCCGGCTTGAAACCCGCTTCCCGGTGATCTCCGTCAGCCTCTACGGGGATGTGGCGCGGGGTTATCTCTTCGACCGGGTAGAGGAGATCAAGCGCGAACTGATGCAACTGCCGGGCATAGCCTCTGTTGGCATCTCCGGCGACCAGGAGTGGGAGCTTTGGGTCGAGGTCGATCCTCAGGTGCTGGCTGCCCGCAAGCTCTCACTGGAGACCGTGAGCAATGCCCTGCGCAATAATTTGCGTGATCTGCCCGGCGGGTCGGTCAAATCCCAGGAGGGCGACATTCGCCTGCGCGGTCTGGGGGTCGCCCCCAATCCAAAGGCGATGTCACAGATCATGTTGCGCCACAACGACCGTGGCGGCATCCTGCGACTGGGTGATGTAGCCAAAATCGAACGCCGTCTGGAAGAGGTGAAAACCATCGGCCGTTTCAACGGTAAACCCTCCGTCAACATGACCGTCACCAAAACAGCACAGGCCTCCACCATCGAGGTAGCACAAAAGGTGCGGGATTATGTGGACGAGCTACAGCCCAGGCTGCCTGCCGGCATCCGCATCGGCATCTTCAGCGACCTCTCCATCTTCGTGAAAAACCGCCTGGAGACGGTCAAATCATCCGGTCTCATTGGCCTCTCGTTGGTGCTGCTCGCCCTCTACCTGATGCTCAACTTCCGGGTGGCCGCCATTACCGCCATGGGCATCCCAGTCTCATTCCTGGTCGCAGTGATCATCATCAGCTACCTGGGCTACACCATCAATATGATCTCGCTGTTTGCCTTTTTGATTGCCCTCGGCCTGATTGTGGACGACGCCATCATTGTTACTGAAAACATCTATCGCCATGTCGAGGCCGGCATGGAACCCGGCAAGGCCGCCAGCATCGGCACCAAGGAGGTCTTCTGGCCGGTGGTGGCCTCCACCACAACCACCATCGCTGCCTTTATGCCGATGCTGGCCGTTGGCGGCACCATGGGCGCCTTTATTGCGGTGATCCCCATCGTGGTCAGTGCAGCTCTCACCGGCTCACTGCTGGAGGCCTTTGGGGTGCTCCCCTCCCATGCCAAAGAGTGGCTACAGGTCAAAAAGAGGCAGACCCGCACGGGGTGGATCAACTGGGGCAAACTGCTCAATCGCTACCTGCGCACCCTGCGCTGGTCACTGCATAACCGTTACCATGTCTCACTGTTCACCATCGGCATGCTGCTGATCGCCATCGCCTATGCCCACACCCGCATCCCTTTTCTGCTCTTTGGTCATGTCGATACCGGCCAGTTCTTCATCAATGTCGAGACCCCCAACACCTATAGCATCGAAGACTCCACCAAGGTGGCCAAACAACTGGAGCAGGTCGTCTTCGACACCCTGCAAGAGGGCGAACTGGAGACGCTGCTCACCAACGTCGGCGTCAGCTTCATCGATATGCAGCGAGTACGCCTGGGCAGCCGCTACATTCAGCTCATCATCGACCTGAAGAAACCCAAACCCGAAGGCTTCATTGAGCAATACGTCTCTCCCGTTATCAGTCTGAAATTCAGAAGAGAGGGAAGCCGGGAGCGCCCGACAAATATCATCACAGATGAGCTGCGTGAACGGCTACAGCAGGTGCCCGGCATCCAGCGCATGTCGCTGCTTCGCCCTCAGGGTGGGCCAAGCGGCGCCGATATTGAGATCGGGATTACCGGAGCCGATGTCGAGGTGCTGCGCACCCAGGCCGAGCACATTCGCAGCTATCTCCAGCGATTGCCGGGTATCTCTGACGCCCGCCAGGATATGGACCCCGGCAAACTGGAGTACCGCTACCAGTTGAATGAACGGGGCCGCCAGTTGGGTCTGAGCCAGGCCCAGCTAGCCAGCGCAGTGCGCACCGGTTTTCTCGGACTGGAGGTGGTGCATGTCAACTGGCGCGACAAACGCATCCCGGTACGGCTCATCTACCCGGATGAACTGCGCAACAATGCGGTGGCGCTGGAGCGACTGCCCATCACCCTGGAACAAGGCAAAACCGTCTATTTGGGGGATGTGGCAACCATCAAACGTGAAAGGGGGTTCAACAGCGTAAACCGTCGGGATCTGCAGCGGCTCGCCACCGTCACCGCCGAAGTTAATGCGGCTATCACCACACCCAACGAGGTGATTGATCAGGTAAAGGAGGAGTTTAAGAGCCTGCCAACAGAACTGCCCGGCTACCAGCTGCTATTTCTGGGTAGTAAAAAAGAGGCCAACGAATCCTTTGCAGGCATGAAGCAGGCGCTGATCATCTCACTGGCCATTATCTTCTTCATCCTGGCTGCCCTGTTCAAGTCACTGCTGGACCCACTCATCGTGATGTTCGCCATTCCCTTTGGTATTATCGGCGTCCTCATTGGCCACATCATCTTTGGCTATCACCTGCAATTTCTCTCCGGGATCGGCTTCCTCGCCCTCACCGGCATCGTGGTCAACGACTCGCTGATCCTGATCGATTTCGCCAAACGCCTGCAAAACCAGGGCTGGGATCGGGTCGATGCCATGATTGAGGCGGGACGCATCCGCATCCGCCCTATCCTGCTGACCAGCATCACCACCTTTCTGGGGATCTCACCGTTGATCTTTTTCGCCACCGGCCAGACCGCCTTTCTCTCGCCAATGGCGGTCAGCCTGGGATTTGGCCTGCTGTTTGCGACGGGGTTGATCCTGGTTGCACTGCCCTGCTTCTACCTGGTGGCCGATGATGCCAGACGCTGGACGAAGAGATTACTCGCTAATGATTCTACCCCGGCTGATTGTCCGCCCGGGGGCTGATCAGGATCGGCAGATAGATCACACAGAAGATCGCAAAGCCAACCAGCCACAGCCCTCCTGAGATAAAGAGCCATACACTGTACTGCCCCGGTGCCACAATGGGCATCAGCACACGCACGAACACACCCACATTGAGCAGAACAAAGGCAATATTGATAGGCTTTGCCGTCTCCAGCATCCGCCCCGTATGCCCCAGCGCAACCCGCGACATCATGCCCATGGTGAAGATACCCACCATGCCATAGGTAAAGGCATGGGTGGCCAGATTGGGGGCAACCCACTCCAATGCGCCCATCGTCTGTAGAACAAAGCTGGCGATCATCCAAAAATAGGCCGTGTAGAGCACCCATACGATGGGGTATGCCCAAATCCGATGGTCGTACCAACCTCTTATCCGAATAATATGTACTGCTGCCAGTGCCGCTGCCATCAGCCCGGAGAGCCACGAGGCCGGAGCCAGCACATCAGCGATCATCAGGCCGAACAGAAATATCACTGCCAGATTTTCAATATCATCACGGCTAACGGGCATCACACCCGGCACCCCGGTGCGAGTGAAAAACGGCATAATCCGACCGGTGATAATCACCAACAGCCACAGGATCAGATAACGCATCATGCCGGTGCCCGCCACAGCTGACCCGCTGGTAATACCCAATGCCTGCAGATGCACCAGCAGATTGGCACCGGTGGCCAGCGCCAATACCAATAGAAAGACCCGGTTGTTCTTTGATTCAGCTTCCATCAGCGGATAACGCAGCGCCAGCATCAGCATTGGTAGAAATGCAAGATCAACCAACGCAATCAAACCACCTGACACCGGCAAAAACGGCAGAATACGGCCCACAAGCCAGAGCCCCACCAGTGCGGCCAATGGCTTGCTAGTAATGGTATCAATGCCCGTCCAGTTGCGAACCGCTGTCAACAAAAAACCGGCAATAATGGCCGTGGTAAAGCCAAACAGCATCTCATGACTGTGCCAGCCAATCGGCCCGTAATAGGTGTTGGCCGGCAGGTGCCCAGCCAGAAAACAGAGCCAAGCAGCCAGCAGAAGCACGCCAGCCAAACCGGCACACAGAAAAAAGGGGCGAAAACCCAGAGCAAAAGGGGTGTAACTTTTGGGCATATTATTTGACTCTTACCTATTCGTCAGTTCAGGATGAATTACGGTGGCATCATCGTACGCTACAAACGGTGGCCCACAAAAAAGACAGGAGAATCTACAGTGCCTGGACAAGCCTGACAATGTATTAGGGAACCTCTGAATAATTACCTTTAATATTCACCAATCGATTGATATAGATGTTACTGATAATCATTACAGTTTAATTTGCCCGTATAAGTCCGGTTTTTAGGCATTTTTTCATTTAAAAAGGCCTTTTCTGGCCTTC
>JAJRZI010000031.1 GCA_024275295.1 Gammaproteobacteria bacterium
AGCATTTGAATTCATTCACGAAAAAAGTTTCAAATTCATTAAATCTGCGTGAGTAGCCAATTCCACCTTCTGGCTTTTCCAAAGTTCCCATGAGTGGAAACACTACATATAGGGGTTACTTGCGTCAAGTGGATAGCCCGTTTTATTATTAATCGAGAGTGAGGGCTTTTCTCCGCGATAGCGGGTTCGTCCAACCAGTTAAATTCAACAGCAAAACCACTTATTGTATTGCCCTCCAATACGCCACTTGATATAGCAGATAAGTCGTATGCGGCTGCAAAAGGGGGGAAGGAACTTAGTATCTGCTCATCCCAATCCGATATGATGGAGCTGCCAGACACAATAGAGAGCGAAGATTCATCGTATAAAGGTGGATCGAAAAGGATGTCGAACAGTTGCACTGAAACACCGGCGCCTAAAGAGCCGTCATTGATTACTGTGTAGTCGTAACGGTAGCGGTCACCGCCCAAGTCTGTCAGTTCATACTCAATTACAACTGCTGAGGCCGGTTGAAAAATAACTAGAGCGAGAAAAAGCAGAACCCTGCGCAGTGCATCCATAATCTCTTCCTTGAATAGCTATTGTTGTTTTTTATAGTGTTGTTATCTTTGGAATGTGTATCCTGACACGGAGGGGGGAGGGTATTGTCAAATCTGTGGCAGCAAGTATCTCTGTAGCGGGCTTCCCAAGTAACGGGCAAGCCAAGGTTGCAGGTGTCTGTTTTGGGTTTAAACTGGACAGAATGATCTGCTTTGGCAAAAGTTGGCTATTGGTGCAATGCTATGGCTACTGATATGAGATCCAGCACAATAAAAGGGACATAGATGATCCGGGTTTACTGGCAGCTAGTTGTTATTCTTATACTATTCTCTGGCCAAATCTGCTCAGGGACTACTGTGGTTGCTGCTACCACCTCTCAACAAAAGATCACCATTGTTTACAACGATGGTGTTCCCCCCATGAAATTGACTAATGCCGATGGCGAAGCCGATGGCATGCTGATCGATCTGTGGCGGCTCTGGTCACAAAAAACAGGTGTTTCTGTTGAGTTCCAGCAGGCATCCTGGGATCGCGCCAGGGAGATGGTTCAGGCGGGAGAGGCCGATCTACATGCCGGTCTGTTTTACACCAATGAGCGGGATAAGACCTTTGATTTTTCTGCCCCCCTGTTTGAGATGAAATATTATTATTTCTTCCACCACAGCGTCCCTGGAATCAAGAGGGTTGAGGATCTCAAGGGTTTCCGTATTGGTGTGCCTGCCAAGGGCTATACCGAAGAGTTTATGCGCAAGGCTCTGCCAGGGGCAGACCTGGTGGGCTACGAAAATTTTCCGATGCTCTACGATGCTGCGGAAAGGGGTGATATCCAGGTGTTCATCTCACCCTGGAGCAACCTGCTTTATTACCTGCGCCAGCAGGGGGTGGATAACAGCTACAGGCATCACGCCGCCTCTTCGCTCTATGTAAAGCGCTACCGTGGCGTGGTGCGGGAAGGCAACCGTGAATTGCTGGCGCAAATCAATCGCGGCCTGGCTCAGATCAGTACCCAGGAGCGAGCGGAGATCGAACGCAAATGGCTGGGGCAGCAGCAATCTAAAGCGCAGCCCGTTCTGCTCCTGACAGCCGAAGAGCGTGCATGGCTGCGAAAGCATCCGATGATTGAGGTTGGTGTTGATGGCAACTGGCCGCCGATTGATTTTATGGATCGGCATGGGCAACACAAGGGCATTGCCAATGATATGTTGCAACTGCTGGGTCAGCGGCTTGGCATTGAGTTTCGGGTCGATCCAGGGCCAACCTTCAAGCAGATGCTGGAAAAGATCCAGCGTGGAGAACTCAAGGTTGCCGCCTCTGTAACCCGCTCGGACGAGCGAGCCGGGGATCTCTATTTTACCGAACCTTTCTTTACGGCATTAAAGATCATCGTAACCCGCAAAGATAAGGTAGAGATCAATACTATAGAGGATCTTCATGGCAAAACAGTGGCCATCGAGGATGGATTTTCAACCATGCGGACGCTTGAAAAAGAGCATCCGCAAATCAAATTAATGCCAATGGAATCAAGCAGGGCAGCGCTTCAAGCTGTCTCCTGGGGCAGTGCGGATGCCTATGTCGGAACCCGGGCTGTTGCCCAATGGCTGATGCAGTCAGAACAGCTGACCAATCTGCATTTTTCCGGAGACCCCGGTTTTGGCCCTGCGCAGCAGCGATTTGCTGTCTATAAAGAGCCAGAGTGGCAGCCTTTTGTTGCCATATTGGACAAGGCACTGGCCTCTATTGATGAGAATGAACGACTACAGATTCAGCGTCGCTGGTTGGGCGGGGGCGAAAAAGAGCGGCCAACCAGCCCGGTCATCAAGCTGACGGCAGAGGAACAGGCATGGCTGAAGGAGCATAAAGAGATGCGTCTCGGTGTTGATCCCGCCTGGCCACCCATCGAGTTTTTTTCTGAACAAAATGAGTATCAGGGGATCGCTTCGGAATACATTGCACATCTAGGCAAAGTATTGGCGGTCAATATGAGGCCACAAAAGGGTCTTGAATGGGCTGAGGTTATTCAGAAAACCAAAGCGGGCGAGATTGATCTCCTGTCTGCTGTTGGCAAAACCAGGTCACGAGAGCAGTACCTCAATTTTACTGAACCCTATCTCAGCTTCCCCCTGGTTATCTTTGCCCGTAATGATGCTGCCTACATTAACGGCCTGGAGGATCTGAAGGGTAAGCAGGTTCTTGTCGTAAAAGCAGGCTATATGCACGATTTACTGCAACAAAATCATCCTGACCTTCTACTCATGCTGGTCTCTGACACCGATGAGGCCTTGCAACTGCTGGTGCAGGGCAGGGGGGATGTCTTTGTCAGCAATCTGATGGTCGCCAGCTACGTGATTGCCCAGCGGGGTTTTACCAATCTCAAGGTAGCAGCCCCAACCCAATATACTCACGACCTGCATATCGCTGTGCGCAAGGATTGGCCAGAGTTAATCCCCTTGCTGCAACAGGCACTGGATAGCCTGTCTGCGGAACAAAAAAACGCCATTCAACAGCGGTGGGTGGCAATCCGCTACGATCTGGGTGTCAACTACACCCTGCTGTGGGAGGTGGTTACCGCCGCACTGCTCATTATGTTCTTTGGCACCCTGTGGGCGCTGTAAGTGCGACGGCAGCGAGAGGCGCTGGCAGAAAAAGAGGCGCGCCTGCGAGCTATTTTTGAGGCATCCAGATCGGTCTCCTTTATCATTGCTGATGGAGAAGAGGAGCCAAAAATCATTGAATTCAGCCCCGGTGCAGAAGTGCTGCTTGGGTACACGCGGGAAGAGGCCATCGGCCTACCGGTTGCAAATTTTTACCGCCAGCAGGATGCACAGACCGTCCCGAAGACGGCACGACTGTTGCGCGAATAGCGCCGAGCTCTCACCGGCGAAACCGAACTGGTACATCGGGATGGCCGGAGCTTCCCGGTGCTCTACTCACTCTATCCCATGTTCTCCAGCGATGGTGACTACTACGGTGGGCTATCCGTTGCAATCGACATCAGCAAGCGCAAAGAGGCCGAACGCGCCCTGGAACAGGCAAAGCAGAAGGCAGAAGATGCAAGCCGCTTCAAAGGCCAGTTCCTGGCCAACATGAGCCACGAGATTCGCACACCAATGAATGCAATCATCGGTATGAGTTACCTGGCACTGCACTCTGGCCTTAATCCAAGACAGCAAGACTACATCAGCAAGATCAGCGTCTCAGCCCACTCCCTGCTCAATATCATCAACGATATCCTTGACTTTTCAAAGATGGAAGAGGGCAAGCTGACCATTGAAACCACCCGTTTTAAACTGGATGAAGTGATGGAGAACCTGGCCAATCTGGTCAGCATAAAAGCGGAAGAGAGAGGGATCGAAATCCTCTTCTCCCGTGACCCCTGCCTCTCATGCGATCTGCATGGAGACCCGTTGCGTTTGGGGCAGGGACTGACCAAGCTGACGCAAGATGCCATCAAATTCACCGAATCTGGCGAGATCATTGTCAGCGCACGCAAGATCAACTGTGATGACGGGCGAACCCGGGTGCAGTTCAGCGTGCGTGATACCGGCATCGGTATCGACAGTGACAAACTTGCCGACCTCTTCAACGCCTTCACCCAGGCCGATGGCTCCACCACGCGCAAATACGGTGGCACCGGCCTGGGGCTCAGTATCAGCAGACAACTGGTTGAGCTGATGGGTGGTCAAATCAGTGTCGAAAGCACACTGGGAAAAGGCAGTACCTTCAGTTTCAGCCTCACCTTTGACCGCTCACCCGAGTGTCCAAAGCAGAAGGAGCCGCTTAGTCTGGATCTGACGGATCTAAAGGTATTGGTGGTTGATGATAATGCCAGCGCCCGACAGCTGTTGCAGGAGATGCTGGAGTCCTTCTCCTTCCAGGTGACACTGGCTGCTTCCGGTAAAGCTGCACTGGCAAAGCTGGAGACCGATCGGCACTTTGATCTGATACTGATGGATTGGCGCATGCCAGAGATGGACGGTATCGAAACCAGTCGCCGCATTAAATCGGGCACAAACCGAGCCAATGTGCCGACCATTATTATGGTGAGTACCTTTGGCCATGAGGAGGTGATGCAGCAGGCTGATCAGCTGGGGCTGGAGGGTTTCCTGATCAAGCCGGTCAACCCGTCGCTGCTGTTTGACACCATTGCACGCACCTTTAGCCCAGAAAAACAGATAACATCCAACACCCTGTTGATGCAGCAGAAATACATTAAAGGTCGGCTCAAAGGGCAGGTATTACTGGCTGAGGATCACCCTATCAACCAGCAAGTTGCACAAGAGCTGCTGGAGGGTTTTGGCCTGGTTGTGGGGATTGCAGAAAATGGTTGCAAAGCCGTTGAGGCCATTCAAAAGAGCCGCTTTGATCTGGTGTTGATGGATATCCAGATGCCAGAGATGGATGGTTTTGAGGCAACCCGGCTGATAAGAGAGGATGGCCGTTTTGCTGATCTGCCCATCATTGCTATGACAGCGCATGCAATGGCCGGTGATCGGGAGCGCTGTCTGGAAAAGGGCATGAATGATCATCTGGCAAAACCCATTGATCCCGACAGGCTGTTCAATATGCTAAGCAAGTGGCTAAAGCAGGAGGCTGTGGATAAGGTACAACAGCAACCGGAGCCGCAGGATAAAAAGGGTGATACCGTGCTGCTGGAGTCACTGCCTGGCCTTGACCTGCCGTGGGGGCTACAGCGGGTGGGTGGCAACCGTAAACTTTTCAGAAAGCTGTTGGCTGAATTCTATGAACGCCATCATGGGGATCTAAAGTTGATGCAGCACTACCTGCACGAAGGAGATACAACAAGTGCGCGTCGTTTAGCGCATACCCTGCAAGGGGTGGCGGGTAACGTTGGGGGTAAAGCTCTCCAGCGGCAGGCACATGAGCTGGAAAATGCCATCATTAATAAGCAGGCTGGCAGTGATGTCAGATTGTCAGATGCCTTCTGTGCAGCCTTCGGTGAGCTATTTGCATCATTGGCCACGCTTGCTGGTGATCTGCCCTCTGTGCAGCAAAAGACAGCAACACAGCCGGTGGAACTGAGCCAGGGTGAGCTCAAACAGTTGCTGGAAAAGCTATCTATAATGCTTGAAGAGGGCAACCCGGATGCAGCAGGCATCTTGAATACAATAAAGGCTGGGTTAAATAATATCGGGCTGGATGAGCAATTGACTACACTGCAAGCGCAGATAGAGAACTACGATTTTGATGAGGCGGCACTGACATTGAAGCAGCTGGCCATAAAAATTATAAGCGGGGCGCATAATGGAAAACAGCAAGAGTAAAATCCTGATCGTTGATGATGAGAGCTTCTACATTGATGTGCTGGTTAACCTGTTGGAGAGTGAATACAGTATTGTCGTTGCAAAGGACGGTGAACAGGCGCTCAAAAGAGCACGGTGCAGCGCACCACCCGACCTGATTTTACTGGATGTACTGATGTCTGGTCTGGATGGCTATGAGGTCTGTGGCCTGTTAAAACACCACCCTGATACCTGTGATATCCCCATCATCTTTCTTACCATCAAGAGCGAAGTGGATGATGAGATCAAAGGCTTTGAGCTAGGGGCATCCGACTACATCATCAAGCCCATGAGTCCACCCATTGTTAAAGCCAGAATCCGCACCATTCTGGCACTGGACAAGGCACGCAAAGCGTTGAAGGCACACAACAGGCTGTTGGAGCAGCGCGTTCAAGAGCGCACCCGCGAGATTCAACAGACACAGGATGTTGCAATCTACTGCCTCGCCTCTCTGGCTGAGACCCGTGATAATGAGACAGGTAATCACATTCGACGCACCCAGCACTACATCAAGCTGCTGGCA
>JAJRZI010000161.1 GCA_024275295.1 Gammaproteobacteria bacterium
CTGGCAGCGCTATTGCCACACCGTCCAGCAAGCTGTGCGACCGGTCACCGGCCTTCTCTTTTCGCTCTATTGATTTCTGCTGCTCCCAGGCCAATGTCTGCGCCTCAGCACTGGCAACCTGCACATCGGCAAAGACATGCGGATGTCTGCGTCGCATCTTTTCACAGATGCCGGCAACCACATCATCAAAACTGAAGGCATCGGCCTCTTTGGCCATCTGGGCGTAGAAGACCACCTGAAACAGCAGATCACCCAGTTCATCCCGCAACTCATCCATATTACCCCGATGGATGGCCTCCGCAACCTCATAGGCCTCTTCAATGGTGTAGGGGGCGATGGTGGCAAAGGTCTGTTTTCGATCCCAGGGACAACCCTTTTCCGGGTCTCGCAGTTGGGCCATAATCTCCAGCAACCGTGTAATGGATTGACTCACACCTTTCTCCAGCAGGCTGCGGTAAAAAAGAGCATCGCCGCAGCAACAACCACAGCCGGGCCGGCAGGCAGATCCCACTGCAGTGAGCCAAACAGACCACCACCCACCGATAGGCACCCCACTGCCGCAGCCAGCAGCGCCATCTGTTCAGGCGTTTGTGCAAAGCGGCGGGCCGTCGCAGCAGGGATAATCAGCAAAGAGGTGATCAGCAGGATACCCACCACCTTCATCGCAACCGCAATCACCAGCGCAATCAATAACATAAAAGCCAGTCTGACAGGCACCACAGGCACTCCTTCAACCCGGGCCAGCTCTTCATGCACCGTCATTGCCAGCAAGGGCCGCCAAATCCATATCAACAGAGCCAGAGCCACTAAACCGCCGCCAAAGATCCAGTAGATATCCATCACCGTGACCGCCAGGATATCCCCAAACAGGTAGCCCATAAGGTCAATACGCAATGTCTCCATAAAGGCCAGCACAATCAGCCCCAGAGAGAGCGCACTGTGCGAGAGAATACCCAGGATCGTGTCACTAGCCAGTCGGCGCTGGTTTTGCAGGCCCACCAGCAGCAGCGCCAGGGTGATGCAGACCAGGATGATGGCCAGATTGATATTGACCTCCAGCAGAAACCCGAGCGCAACGCCCAGCAAGGCAGAGTGCGCCAGGGTATCGCCAAAGTAGGCCATGCGCCGCCAGACTACGAAGGCACCCAATGGGCCTGTCACCAACGCCACGCCCAGACCAGCGACCAGGGCACGGAACATAAAGTCATCCATGCCCTGCATCTCCCTTACAGCCCTTTTCCACACCACCATGCAGGTCATGTCGATGATCATGTTTGTGGGTGTAGAGGGCCATGCTGGGGTGCGAGCCAAACAGCTCCAGATAGGAGGGGTCACTGCTCACCACCTCAGGATGACCCGAACAGCAGACATGATGATTCAGACACAGGATATGATCCGCCTTGGCCATCACCAGATGCAGATCATGGGAGACCATGAGAATGCCACAGCCGTGACGATCACGGATGTTGGCGATCAGATCGAACAGCTCGGCCTGTCCCGTTACATCCACCCCCTGCACTGGCTCATCCAGCACCAGCAGATCCGGCGCTCTCAGCAGCGCCCGCGCCAGCATGACACGCTGCATCTCGCCACCCGAGATATGCTGCACCGGGCTTTTCAGCAGCCGCTCGACACCCACCTCACCCAGCACCTGCCGCAACTGCTGCTCAGTGGCGCGATGGCTCAGGGTCAGAAAACGCTGAACCGTCAGCGGCAGGATGGAATCCACCACGATACGCTGCGGCATATAGCCGATGCGCAGATCCGGTGCAGAAAAAAGCTCCCCTTCATCCGCTTTCAACAGCCCCAATACAACGCGCACCAGGGTGGTCTTACCGGCACCATTGGGGCCAATCATGGCCAGGATCTCACCCGCATGTACGCTGAGATCCACCGCATCCAGTATCTTTCGACCACTCAGGGAGAGTGATATGGCTTTGGCCTCAACAAGAATCTGGTCAGTGGTCATGAATCAATTACAGAAAACAGCCGTCTTGATAACATCATCATAGAGGAGGAGTCCGTGCTCTTTTAGACATCAGGTATTTTAATCTAGGTTTAAGCCAATGATTTTACGTTTTTCTCTCATATTGTGGGCAGTTATTTTAGCCACGCCAGCATTGGGCAGCACAGCCGAACCACCCAGGGTCGTTGTCAGCATGGCGCCCATTCACTCCCTGGTTGCCTGGATTATGAAAGGTATCGGCACACCGGAGCTGCTGATCAAGGGCGGCCACTCTCCACATAACGCCAGCCTCCGACCATCACAGATGCGCAGCCTGAGCCAGGCTGATATCATCTTTTGGTTGGGAGAAGGGGTAGAAGGTTTCCTGCAACACCCACTGGAGAATCGATCCGGCAAGCAGCGCATCGTTAAAATTATAGAGCTGCCCAAACTGCTGCTCCTGCCACTTCGCAAGGGCGGCATCTGGGAGACGCATGGCCACACTGCCCAACAGGGGGAGGATACTGAGCATACGGCACCACACCCTGAGCATATCGACAGCCACATCTGGCTGGATCCATTCAACGCCAGAATCATTGCCCAGGCGGTGGCTGACATCCTCAGTGAAGCAGACCCGGAACGAGCCGGGCAATATCAGGAGAATGCCAAACGGCTGATCTTCCGGCTCAATAACCTGCATCTTGAGATCGGCGATGTTGCCGTGGCCGCCATCAACAAACCCTATATTGTATTTCACGATGCCTACCAATATTTTGAGTACCGTTACAACCTTAAGGCCGCAGGTTCAGTCACCATTAACCCGGACCGCAAACCCGGTGCCCGCCGCCTGCGTGAGATACAGCAAAAACTCCAGGATACCCATGCACACTGCATCTTCAGTGAACCTCAATTCTCATCATCACACCTGAAGATCCTGACAGGTGAGGGTCAGTACTACAGCGGCACACTTGACCCCATCGGCATCGACATCCCCCCTGGCCCGGATATGTACTTCATTCTGATGCGGAGATTGGTGAGCGACTTTGTCAGCTGTCTGTGCCAGGTTTATGCTGGCGATGAGCTCAAAGAGGATACACCGGCAGCAGCGCCAAAATAGTACGCTTGAACTTTTTGCATCAGCCCCTATCTATCTGCAACAACGACTGCACATAAATTGATCCCGAGAAAATGAATATCCCAAGCTATCGCCTGATCTGTCTAACCTTTTTCCTCCTCTTCAGCTCCACATCATGGGGAGAACTACCCGCTGCTGCAGGTAGCCAACAGCTGCCCAGCCTGGCACCCATGCTGAAACAAGCCATGCCCGCCGTGGTCAACATCACCACCCAGGGGCGGGTTGTTGAACGCAGCCCACTATTTGATGACCCGCTTTTCCGGCGCTTCTTTGATGTACCCGACATACAGCGTGAACGCCGCACCCAGGGGCTGGGTTCCGGAGTCATCATCGACAGCCAACAGGGTTATGTCCTGACCAACAACCACGTCATCAAGAATGCAGAGACCATTATCATCCGACTGCATGATGGACGACAAATAGAGGCCAGACTGGTTGGAACCGATCCCGATACCGACATCGCCGTTCTGCAGATCAAGGCCGATAATCTCACAGCCATACCTTCTGCCGACTCCAGCCAACTTGAGGTGGGCGACTTTGTGGTCGCCATTGGCAACCCCTTTGGACTGGGCCAGACCGTGACCTCCGGCATTGTCAGTGCACTGGGGCGCAGCGGCCTTGGCATCGAATCCTACGAGGATTTCATCCAGACCGACGCCTCCATCAACCCCGGCAACTCAGGCGGCGCACTGGTCAACCTGCGGGGAGAACTGGTCGGCATCAATACCGCCATCATCGGGCCTGCCGGCGGTAACGTTGGCATTGGATTTGCCATCCCCATCAACATGGCCAAAAGCATCATGGCCCAACTCATCCAGCACGGTGAAGTCCGCCGTGGACGCCTGGGAGTTGGCGCCCAGGATCTGACGCCAGAGCTGGCACAGAGCTTTAACCTTGGCCAGCAGCAAGGGGCCATCATCACCATGGTCAATCCAGATTCACCGGCTGACAGGGCAGGACTCAAGGTGGGCGATGTCGTCACCGCCATCAATGGCAAGCCGCTACGCAACACCCTTGATCTGCGCAACGTGGTCGGTCTGCTGCCGGTTGGATCTGAACTGGATATTGAGATCATTCGACAGGGACGCAGCCACAACATGACCGCAATCATTGCACTCCCACAATTCAGAAAGATCAAAGGTGGAAAACTTAATCGACAGCTACGCGGTTCAACCCTGCGTGACATTACCAACGACCCTCGCTATTCCGGCGACATTGAAGGGATGCTCATTGCGGAGATTGAATCTAACAGCCCTGCAGCACGTGCAGGACTGCATGAGGGGGATATCATTATCGGGATGAATGATACCGCTATCGCTAATCTTGAAATGCTGGAAAAGCGGCTCAAACAACGTAGTCGAAGAAAGGCATGGCTGAATATCTTAAGAGGGCGGACAGAGCTTTATATTATGCTGCCTTAAACATGAGCCTATCCAATACCTACAAGCCACTTATCATTCTGGCGTTTTTCTGTTTTGGCAGCAGCGGCGTTTATGGCATGGAATACCCCATACACTCGCCGGTTGATCGCTTTGAGTCCAGACTGACAGAGCTTGAACAATACCTTACAGAGACCGCAGAAAAAGAGAGCATCAGCGCCCGAATTGATTATCTCTCCAGCAGCGGAATCAGAGATCTTCTCACTGAACTGGAGAATCTATTCTGGCTCTATGCGAAACAGGGGCCGTTCAAACCATACTACAAAGTCACGAAGCGGCTGGAAGACCACATATCACACAGCGAAGATTATGCGCGATTTTATGCCTATGTCAGCCATGCCGATCCCGCCACTGAAAGGAAATATTGGAACAAGTTAAAAAAAGAGCGTGCAGCCTATGAAGATTATCTGAGAGACTCTGACTGGTTAAAGCCCGGCCTGCCGCTGATTGCGCAGATCAGAGAGACATTGCAGTATATTGACTGGCACTCTCCAAAAAAGGACAGACAACTTCTGCTTAAAAGAGTCGCACATAAAATCGATAAAATACGCGCAAAACAGTATAACTTCAATTTGGTGGAAGAGGGTTGGCATGAGCTTAGACGCAACGTAAGGCGATTTGAATATCTGAACAACGCCATGGACGACCTGGTCATGCCCAGTTCAGAGATGGGGTGCCCACTCACCGGCACAACCGCAACAGATCATCCAGACAACAGCACTTACACCTGCCCCGTATCTGCGTGCCTGCTCAACAAACTCACCACTATCAGCAATGAGCTGGGCGATCTGAAATCAGCGGGCGCCCGCCTTCAGGCATCCGGCAACGAAATACCCAAACAGATGACAAACCGGGTCAGCGCACTGCATGCCGAGCTGATGGATTCAAAAGTCTATACCCATCTGATACAACAGCTACGCGATTGCGCAGACTCACATTGACGCTACTCTGTCCCTTCCTCCTGCCCCTGTTGCCCTGAATATTGCATGCGTAGCGCTGTCTACTCTGCAAGCCGTAGCTGGATGTGTCCATTGATGGAGTCCAGTGGATAAAGCCCTTCTGCATTGGGGGTTCCAGCGGTTTTGCTGGTCAGCAGCTCCATAGCCTGCTCCACATGGGTTACGGCGTAGATATTGAATTGCCCCTGCTCTACCGCCTCAATAACCCGGCGACGCAGCATAAGATCCCTGACATTGGCGACCGGAATAATGACCCCCTCGCTGCCCGTCAGCCCTCTTTTGTCACAGATATCAAAGAAGCCTTCAATCTTTTCACACACGCCGCCAATGGCCTGCATCTCACCATGCTGGTTGATAGAGCCGGTAATCGCCAGTGACTGTTTGATCGGAAGATCGCCCAGTGCAGAGAGCAGTGCACACAACTCAGCGGCTGAAGCGCTATCCCCCTCAATCTGGCCGTAGGTCTGTTCAAATACCAAGCTGGCAGAAACTGAAAGCGGTTGATGCTTGGCATAACGGCTGGCCAGATAGGCAGAGATAATTAACACCCCTTTGGAGTGCAGCGTTCCCGCCTGCTCTACCTCACGTTCGATATCAATGACTTGTCCGGC
The DNA here is from genome assembly GCA_024275295.1 of Gammaproteobacteria bacterium. Taxonomy (GTDB): domain Bacteria; phylum Pseudomonadota; class Gammaproteobacteria; order Chromatiales; family Chromatiaceae; genus WFXD01. The sequence continues at coordinate 6,090 of JAJRZI010000161.1, forward strand.
ACCCATGCGCGCCGTGGCGCTGACACGCGCCGGGACGCCAAAGATGTGATCACCCATCTGGATGATGCTCAGGGCATTAACCTGGGCCAGCTGCACCCCTTCAGTTGAGATCAACAGGGTGCCGGAGAGTATCTCTTCATGCATCTGCTCACGCAGCTGATCCACCCGTCGCACCTGGGCCTTTATCGCCGCCTGCACATCCTCCCTGCCAATATGCTCATGGCCAGCCTTGTTGGCCCAGTAGTAAGCCTCTTTTATCAGATCAGTCAGACTGCCCATATGCAGAGAAAGTTTCTCTCCATTCTCTGCCCGCCGGGCGCTCTCCTCTATCATGCAGGCCACGCCTTCAGGGGTGATCCCCCGCAGCCCTTCACGCTGTTGCAGGGTGCCGATCAGGCGTGCATAAAGTTGATCATTTTGACCTTCCCGCGGCATATCTTCTGCAAAATCCGCTGCCACCTTAAACAGCAGACCAAACTCAGGGTCATAGGCCTTGAGCATGTAGTAGAGCAGGCGACTGCCAATAATGATCACTTTCAGCTCAATCGGGATCGGTTGTGGCTCGAGCGAGATGGTGTTCACCAGGCTGAGCTTTCGCTCCAGCGACTCTATCCTGATCTCCCGCGCATTCAGCGCACGCTTCAATCCATCCCAGGCAAAGGGGTTGCTGAGCAGCTGCTCAGCGTCCAGAACCAGATAACCGCCATTTGCCCGGTGCAGCGCTCCCGGCTTGATCATCGTAAAATCGGTCAGCAGGGTGCCAAAACGGGCCATATGTTCAACCCGGCCAATCAGGTTTTGATAGGTGGGGCTATCTTCGTAGACAATGGGGGCACCCTGGGTTTCAGCATTATCCACCAGGATATTGATGTGATAGCGGGAAAATTCCGCACTCCGGCCTGGGAACTCCCTCTCATCCTGAGACTCCTGCTCCCGAAACTGATCCATATTTTTAATCACATCCTGTTTGACCGCTGCAAGATAGTCTGGAACACCCGGCACATCCAGATAGCTCTGTTGCAACTCTGCAATCAGTTGAGAGACCGTTACCGATGTCACCTCCTCATCCAGCTCCTTAAACTGTTTGCGCATCTTCCGTTGCCAGATTGGCAGCTGACTCAAGGAGCTTTTCAGCTCATCCTTTATCACCGCAATCTCTGATTCGATCCTCTCCTGCTCATCTTCCGGCAGGGCTTTAAACTCATCCGCATTGAGGATGGCACCCTCTTTGCGGGGAGCCAGGGTATAGCCGGTTGATGTATGCAGCAGCGCAATGCCACGCTGCCTCGCCTTTCCACCCAGCTCCTCTGCCATCGCATCTTCGAGGGATTTGAACTCGTCATTGATCTCCTGTGCCCGCCGACGGTACTCATCACTGTGGAAGGCAGCCTGAACGGCATTGAAGATATCATCCACCAACTGCTCCATATCACGCTGCAGTTTGCGCCCAACACCTGCCGGTAGCCGCAGCGCATGGGGGGTGTGAGGGTTTTGGAAGTTAGCGGTATAACACCAGTCATAGGGAACAGCCGCACCCTTTACCTGGGACTCAAGCTCCCGATGCACAACAGTGTGTCGGCCCAGCCCAGCTGACCCCATCACGTAGAGGTTGTAGCCTTCATGGTGCATGCCCACGCCAAACTGGATGGACTCAAGCACCCGTTGCTGCCCGATAGTTTCAGCCAGCGGCTGCAACTGCGCCGTTGTGGCAAATGTCAGCTGTTCAATATCACAGCCATGATAGAGCTGCTTCGGTTGCAGGGGCTTTATCAAAAACACTACTCCCAATCAGACTGCTTTGTACCTTTAGGGCAGCTTTAGAATAGAGAGATACCTAAGGCTTCAGCCACCCTTCTACCAATACAACACACTAAAGCTGTTTAGGTAGCTGTTTACGTATCTCAATGGCATCATGGGTGGTGAGATTCTTATCAATTTCAGCAGCAATTAATTGAGATGTCGCACTGCTGTAATGTTTCCTCAGAATACCGAGAAAGGCCGGTGCAGCGATGACATACAGTCTGTTGAACCGACTCGCTATACGCCCGGATTCAATCACCTCAGATACCTGCTCAGCAAAGCGTATAGCCGCTTCCTGTTTGGCATCTGAGGTGTGCCCCACATCATGACTGCCTGATCCAGAAGCATTATGCTCCCTGCCTGGGCTATCAGAGACCAGATCACCCTCATGCAACCGCGCCTCAGGGCATGTCAGGGTTTGAATCTCATCCAACTCACCATTTGGCTCTTCAGCTGAAAAGATACGTGCATGCCCTGCATCCGCTACTATGATCCAAGCTATAGACATCTCATCTCTCCTCTATTGTAAATAACCACGAACTACAAACTAATCATAGTACCCCTTTAAGGACTATGCTTTATAAACCAGCACTCGCTCTTCCAGCATATCATGCATGGCATATCGAATGCCTTCACGGCCCAATCCAGAGTCTTTAACGCCACCGTAAGGCATTGAGTCCACCCTGAAGGCCGGGACATCATTATGGATCACACCACCCACTTCCAGGGTATCAAAGGCCCGCATTACGGTATCGAAATCATGGGTGAAGATGCCGCACTGCAGGCCAAAATCCGAGTCATTCACCCGCTCAAAGGCTTCTTGCATAGAGCCTACTGCGGTCAATGTAACAACGGGGCCAAAGGCCTCTTCTCTGCAAACCTTTAAGCCTGGGTCGACATCTTCCAGTATGGTTGCCTGCAGGGAGTTACCCTGACCGCAGTTGGCTATCGCATTGCCGGCAACCAGTCTGGCGCCGCCCGCGATCGCCTCGTCAATCCAGCTCTTGAGCCGGTCACGGTTGTTGCTATCGACAATCGGCCCCAGGGTTGTTGATTCATCCAGTGGGTCTCCCGCCTTCAGTGCCTTGGTTGCACGGGGAAAGCGGGTTTTAAACTCATCATAGAGCTCGCGATGGGCAAAGATACGCTGGACAGATATACAGACCTGTCCGCTCTGATAGAAGGCACCAATCACCGCCCGGCTGATCAGCCAATCCCAATCCTTTTCGGATAGATTTTTGTCGATGATCAGACCGGCATTGCCACCCAGCTCCAGCACCACCTTTTTCTTTCCGGCATCCCGTTTCATCTTCCAGCCCACTTCAGGTGAGCCGGTGAATGTCAGCAGTTTGATGCGCTCATCCTCCACCAACATCTGACCTGCTGCCCGACCGCTTGGCACCACGGAAAAGGCGCCTTTTGGCAGCCCTGATTGCTCGATGATTTCAGCCAGCATCAGGCTGGTCACAGGGGTCTTTGAGGCGGGTTTCAGTACGATAGGACAGCCTACAGCAAGGGCTGGTGCAATCTTATGGATTGCCAGATTGAGTGGGAAATTGAACGGTGCAATGGCCGATACAACCCCAACAGGGTAGTGACGCACAATGCAGCGCCGCCCCGCCCCCATTTTGTTGATGCCCAGATCGTAGGCCTCGCCATAGATGCGGGTGGATTCACCAGCGGCAATATCAAAGGTGGCAGCTGCACGAGCAACTTCCACCCGTGACTCAGCAATGGTTTTACCATTCTCTTGTGAGAGCACCTTGGCAAACTCCTCTGCCCGCTGCTCAAGGTTATGGCTGATAAAATTCAATGCCTCTGCACGCTGGTAAGGCTCCAATGCGGCCATCTCATCACGGCAGGCATAAGCTGCTGCCAGCGCCTGCTCGATCTCAGCCGTGCCACACAAGGCAACTTTGGCAAACACCGAGCCATCATAGGGATTGGCAACCTCAAGCTGCTCTCCAGTCTCTACCCACTCTCCGGCAATATAGGCCTGCTTTAACATCGCTGTGATCCTCAGGTGTTAACCTCACCTATCTTCTCTTTGACGGACTTGATCTTGCCTGCAAGGCGGTTCCCTTTACCTTTACGGATATCAAATTTGAGGGATGAGTAGACTCGATTGCAGCCTTGGGATTCCAATACAGCGTAGGCCTTCCCAATAAGATCCAAGGCCTCCTGCAGGGTGGCGGTTTCGATCACTGTGCCCATGGGACTCAGCTGATAATCGACACCACTATCACGGATCATCTTGATGACTTGACTGACATAGGCGCTCTTGCTCTCTCCCGTGTCAGTGGGGAACATACTGAATTCTAATAGTACGGACATATTATCAGCTCCTAAAATATAGTGGGTATTTAGCGCACAAGCGCTTTAATCGCATCCAGATAGCCCTTCTCATCCGGCATGCGATTGGCGCGTTGCGCCTCCCATAGCATCTGACCGAGACACTCCATGATCTGATGCTCCGCCTCATGTGGGTCACCAATCTGCTGCGTGATCTGCTGATACAGCCCGGCAATACCTGTGGGACGATTGGTACTGAGCTGCTCTTGAATCGCGATATGCATGCTCAGATGCAGGAAGGGGTTGCTCTGCCCCCCTTCCGGGGTAAAATCCTTGTCCAATGCCGCTTCAGTATCCTTCATCAGTTTGTGATATTCAGGGTGCTGCTCCAGGATATTGGCAATCACCTGCTCCAATGGCTCCATCGGCAGCTTATCCTGATGTTTGCGCCAGGCCTCAGTAAAGACCTTACGCATTTTGGTGCGGTCGTTGGTAAACATATCAATCCTGACTCAGCCGCTTCTTTAGCAACTCATTGACCTGTTGCGGGTTGGCCTTGCCCTTGGTCTGCTTCATTACCTGACCGACGAAGAAACCAAACAGTTTATCTTTACCCGAACGGTACTGCTCCGCCTGTTTGGGGTTGTTGGCGACCACTTCATCCACCATCTTTTCAATCGCGCCGCTGTCGGTGATCTGCTTCAGCCCTTTGGCCTCGATAACCGCATCGGCATCACCTTCGCCTTGCCACATCGCCTCAAACACCTGCTTGGCAATCTTGCCGGAGATGGTTTGATCGGCAATACGCTTGAGCAGTCCCGCCAGCAGCTCGGCAGTGACGGGGCTATTGGTGATATCCACTGCATCCCGGTTCAGCGCAGCTGCAAGTTCACCCGAGACCCAGTTGGCGGCGATCTTGGGATCTGTCTGCGCAGCAGCCACAGCCTCGTAGTAATCGGCCAGCTCACGGCTGGCGGTCAGGGCAGCCGCATCCTGCCGGTTCAGGGCATAGTCGCTCTCAAAGCGCTGGCGCTTCTCATCCGGCAGCTCAGGCAGCGTCTGCTTTATCTCATTGATAAAGGCCTCATCAAGCTCCACCGGCAGCAGATCAGGATC
>JAJRZI010000162.1 GCA_024275295.1 Gammaproteobacteria bacterium
AGGCCAGAAAAGGCCTTTTTAAATGAAAAAATGCCTAAAAACCGGACTTATACGGGCAAATTAAACTGTAATGATTATCAGTAACATCTATATCAATCGATTGGTGAATATTAAAGGTAATTATTCAGAGGTTCCTTAAGGCATAACTGTCTCCAAAAGTGGCATTGCTCAAGTCATACAAGTATGTAACGTATTAAATTATGCGAGAAAGCCGAGTCGGGGATAAGTTCTGGCCAAAATGTTTATGTGTGCGGTGGGGGGCATGGCGGTAGTGTAACCCACGAATCTAATAAAGATTCCCATATAAATGGAAAAAAGTGTCGCCAGGTATTAAACTTATCTGTCTTGTCATAATTCACACTCCCGTATGTCCGGCAAACTCTTTATTAAAACCTTTGGCTGTCAGATGAATGAGTACGATTCCGCTAAGATCGCGGACCTCTTGCATGCCTCACACAATCTAGAATTAACGCAGATCGCAGAATATGCAGACGTTTTGCTGCTCAATACCTGCTCAATCCGCGAAAAAGCTCAGGAGAAGGTGTTCTCCCAACTGGGTCGCTGGCGTCCGTGGAAGCAGCGCCGCCCTGATCTGGTAATCGGCGTGGGAGGGTGCGTCGCCAGCCAGGAGGGGGATGCAATACGAGAGCGCGCCTCTTACGTGGATCTGGTATTTGGCCCGCAGACCCTGCATCGTCTGCCAGAGATGCTGAATCAGGTACGCAAAAACCACAACCCGGTGGTCGACATATCTTTCCCTGAGATCGAGAAGTTTGACTGCCTGCCCGAGCCGGTGGCCGATGGCCCATCCGCTTTTGTCTCCATCATGGAGGGCTGTTCCAAATACTGCACTTACTGTGTCGTGCCCTACACCCGGGGCGAAGAGATCAGCCGCCCCTTCGATGATGTGATTGCTGAGGTTGCCTCACTGGCCCAGCAAGGGGTACGCGAAATCAATCTGCTGGGGCAAAATGTCAACGCCTATCGCGGCCTGATGCATGATGGTGAGATTGCCGATCTGGCGCTACTGATCCGCTATGTGGCCGCCGTTGATGGCATCGATCGCATTCGCTTCACCACCTCTCACCCGGTGGAGTTTTCCGATGCGCTGATCGAGGTCTACGCCGATGTGCCTGAGCTGGTCAGCCACCTGCATCTGCCGGTTCAAAGCGGCTCTGACCGCATCCTGATGCAGATGAAACGGGGACATTCCGCCCTGGAGTACCGCAGCAAAATCCGGCGCCTGCGTGAGATTCGCCCCGACATCTGCCTCTCATCCGATTTTATTATTGGTTTTCCCGGCGAGACCGACAAAGATTTTGAGGCCACCCTGCAGCTGATTGAACAGGTCGGCTTTGACCACTCCTTCAGCTTTATCTTCAGCCCCCGCCCTGGCACCCCGGCCATGGATCTGCCCGATGATATCCCGATGCAGGTGAAACAGGATCGCCTGGCTCAGCTACAGCACCGCATCAGCGAAATGGCGCAACAGATCAGCCGCCGCATGGTGGGTACAGTACAGCGCGTGCTGGTGGAACGCCCGGCACGTAAAGATCCAGCACAACTTGCTGGCCGTACAGAGAATAACCGCGTGGTTAATTTTGATGGGCCAGCAGAGTTGATCGGCGGATTTGCCGACATCCGAATCACCGAAGCCCTACCTAACTCTCTTCGGGGAGAGCGGGTATCCAACAACCTGGCCCAATCAGCCTAACCTCTATAATCAAGCCCTCGTGTCCAAACAACTCTCAACAATAAACCTGGCACTGGTGCCGGCAGATAATGAACGATTGGCCAACGTTTGTGGCCAGACCGATGAGCACCTGCGCCAGATTGAATTCAGGCTGGGCATCGAGATCAACAACCGGGGCAACCAATTTCAGCTCATGGGTAACTCCACCGCCGTGCGCGCTGGCGAAGAGGTACTGAAAGGGCTTTATAGCGCCACCAAGGATGAGTCCCTGGATCCATCAAAGGTACACCTCTTTCTACAGGAGTCAGGGGTAGAGGCGCTGGTTAAGGCTACACCACAATCTGAGATACCAGAGACTGTCATCAAGACCCGGCGTGGCATGATAAAACCCAGAGGGCCAAATCAGAAAGAGTACATGCATAAGGTGCTTACCTATGACATCAATTTTGGCGTGGGACCGGCAGGCACAGGCAAGACCTACCTTGCTGTGGCCTGTGCTGTAGATGCCCTGGAACGCGATCAGGTGCGTCGCATACTACTGGTGCGGCCAGCCGTTGAGGCCGGTGAGCGGCTGGGGTTTCTGCCCGGTGATCTGGCGCAGAAGATCGACCCCTACCTGCGGCCACTGTATGACGCCCTGTATGAGATGCTCGGCTTTGAACGGGTCGCCAAGCTGATCGAACGCAATGTTATCGAGGTGGCGCCACTCGCCTATATGCGTGGCCGCACCCTGAATGAGTCATTCATCATCCTGGACGAGGCACAGAACACCACCCCCGAACAGATGAAGATGTTTCTGACCCGCATCGGTTTTGGCTCAACCGCCGTCATCACCGGCGACGTTACCCAGGTGGATCTACCCCGTGGACAGGCCTCTGGTCTGCGGCAGGCCGTCGAGGTGCTGAGCGAGGTCAACGGCATCAGCTTCACCTTTTTCAGCGCCCGTGATGTCGTACGCCATCCACTGGTGCAACGCATTGTTAGCGCCTACGATGCATTCGATAAGCAGTAGCAAACTGACACTCAATTTGTCTGCAGCATGACAGAAATCTTATGGGATTAACGCTAGAAGTCCAATATGCCATTTCAGAGGATGGATTACCCTCAGAGGCTGACCTTCAGCACTGGGCTATGGCCGCTATTGGTGATAAAAAAGCCAGGCCTGAATTGGTCATCCTGGTGACCGACAGATCCGAGAGTGCCGCACTGAATCAGCAATATCGCGGAAAATCCGGGCCGACCAATGTATTATCCTTTCCCTTTCAGGCTCCACCTCCGGTAGAGAGCAACCTGCTGGGGGATCTGGTCATCTGCGCACCCGTGGTATCAACACAGGCCGCAGAACAGGGAAAAACTGAACAGGCCCATTGGGCACACATGGTGGTGCACGGTATTTTGCACCTATTGGGGTATGACCATAAACAATCGGCTGAAGCAGCCGAAATGGAAAATATGGAGATCGAGATACTGGCCCAGCTGGGCTTTTCCGATCCATACCAACTTAACGGAACATCATGACTGACGCAGAATCTACCACCGGTTCGCGCTTGAAGAACTGGATTTCACAATTCAAGAAGCGCTTCAAGCACGAACCTAAAGATAAAGAACAGCTAGTCCATCTATTGCAGGACGCAAAAAAACGCGCTCTGATGGATTCAGAGGCCCTCACCATGATCGAGGGCGTACTGCAGGTGGCCGAACTCCAGGTTCGGGATATTATGATCCCACGCGCCCAGATGGTCGTAGTGGGACGGGATGACACCCTGGGCACCGTCCTGGACATCGCCATTGAGTCAGCCCACTCCCGGTTCCCGGTGATTGGTGATGACCGTAGCGAGGTTGTCGGCATCATGCTGGCCAAGGATCTACTCCACTATTGCGGAAGCAAGGATAACCAGCAGTTCAATATGCGCGATGTACTGCGTGCTGCTGTGTTTGTCCCTGAAAGCAAACGCCTCAATGTTCTACTCAAGGATTTTCGCGCCAACCGCAATCACATCGCCATTGTTGTCGATGAATATGGCGCTGCGGCGGGTCTGGTTACCATTGAAGATGTACTGGAACAGATCGTGGGTGAGATTGAAGACGAACATGACTTTGACGAAGGCACCTGCATTCTCAAGCGTAATGAGCAGGAATTTACCGCCAAGGCTCACACCACCATCGCAGATTTTAACGACTACTTTAACGCCGATCTCGACGACAGTGACTACGACACCATCGGTGGTCTGGTGACAAATACCCTGGGGCACCTCCCCAAACGTGGAGAGCAGCTGGATATCGACCATTTTCAATTCAGCGTGGTGCGCGCCGACAGTCGCAAGATTCACCTATTGAACATCCGGCTACTGACGGAAGCCAGCAAAAAAACGGCCCAGGAAGAGTAGTCTCCTGGCCAAAAAACGAGCCTGATCTTGTCTTTCTTGCACCTATTGAGATCTCCACCAGCAGTTGCATTTTGTGCCGGTGCAACAGCTGTTCTGGCCTTTGCACCCTTCTCCCTGTCTCTCATAGCCCTACTTAGCCTGGCGCTGCTTTTTTGGCTATGGCAGTCAGCCACACCCAAACAGGCCTTCAAGCAGGGTTGGATGTTTGGCCTGGGCTTTATGGGTTTTGGTGTCTCCTGGCTGCATATCAGCATCGACCAATTTGGCGGTGTCGGTCTACCTCTGGCCATCATCATCACCCTGCTTTTTATTGCCACCATCGCACTCTTCTTTGGACTGGCTGGCTGGCTGGGAGCAAGGTTGTGCAGTAAAAATAAAACCACCAATCTGCTCATCATCTTCCCGGCCATCTGGACACTTGTCGAGTGGATGCGTGGTTGGTTTTTGACCGGCTTCCCCTGGCTCAGCATGGGGTACTCTCAACTCGACACCCCGCTGCAGGGGCTTGCCCCCATAGTTGGCGTGTTTGGCGTGAGCTGGATAGTCGCCCTGCTGGCTGCCCTCGTTGCATTGATTCTCAGGGCGTTTATGGATGCTCCAGCTCTCCAATCAAAAGCCATGTTTAAACCACTATTGGGCATAGCTGGTATCATCATGATCTGGACAGTAGCCAGCCTGCTTGATGGGCATCTCTGGACCAAACCCGCTGGTGAACCAATCAGGGCCACCCTGATCCAGGGCAACATTCCTCAGGAGATCAAATGGAGACGCGATCAGTTCAGGCCAACGATACAACTTTATACCAGCCTGACGCGCGCCAACTGGGAAAGTGATCTAATCATCTGGCCAGAGACTGCCATCCCGGCCTTCTACCGCCGAGTCAAGGACGATCTGCTTGACCCGCTGGAAGCTGAGGCACAGTCCCACAATACCGATCTACTGGTTGGCATTGCAGTACAGGGCAGCAAGGATTCAAGCTACTTCAATGCAATGGTCAGCCTTGGGAAAGAGCGAGGCACCTACAGCAAGCGGCATCTGGTTCCTTTCGGAGAGTTCCTGCCACTGAAGTGGCTACTCAACCCACTGATTGATTTTCTGCAGATACCCATGTCTGATTTTAGCGCAGGGGATAATGATAAAACCCGGCTCAATCTGGCAGGTTATCCTGCGGGCATCTCCATCTGTTATGAAGATGCCTTTGGAGAGGAGGTGATCCAGGCCTTGCCCGAGGCAGCCTTTCTGATCAATGCCAGCAATGATGCCTGGTTTGGTGATTCACTGGCCCCACATCAACACCTGGAAATTGCCCGTATGCGCGCACTGGAGACCGGAAGGTACCTACTGCGCGCCACCAATACCGGCATTTCGGCCATCATTGGGCCTAAGGGAGATATTCAAGGGTTATCAGCTGCATTTAAGAGAGAGACCTTAACCCGGGAGATTATTCCCATGCAGGGCATGACACCCTATGTATTAATCGGGAATGGAGGCATTATCTCAGCACTACTGATACTGCTGGTGGTTACACTCTTTATTTCAGCACCTACTTCACTAGATACTGTGTCTACGACGTAGCGCATGGTGATTATCTTTACACACAGGCATGAATCGAAAAGATGCAATAAGCTTTGTTGAGGAATAGATAATCGTGGTCTGTCCCTTATTATGCCCTGTATGCTATGCCCGGTACTCTACAGGCCGTCCAACTACGGAATCCAGGTTTAAATGATGGCTCCGTCGGTCATCTGTATCTGCCGTTTGGCGCGGGAGCCGATTTGTGGGTCGTGGGTGACAATGATCAGCGTAATGCCATCCTGATTCAATCTCTCCAGTATTTCGATGACCTCCTGACCTGAATGTTTATCCAGGTTGCCGGTGGGTTCATCGGCCAGCAGCAGAGTGGGATGCATAATGGTGGCACGGGCGATGGCCATGCGTTGGCGTTGTCCGCCAGAGAGTTGGTCGGGGCGGTGGTGACTGCGGTCGCTGAGACTCAGTGCATCGAGTGTCTGTTCCACCCGTGGTCTGCGTATTTCAGGGTCAATACCTGCCAGCATCAGGGGCAGTTCCACATTCTCGAAGGCGGTCACGCGTGGTACCAGGTGGAAGGCCTGGAATACAAAGCCGACTTTATAGCGTCTCAGATCAGCCCGCTGCTCCTCATTGAGTTGAGTGGTCTCGGTTCCTTCAAATTGATAGCGCCCCTGATCGGGGTGATCGAGCAGCCCCAGGATGTTGAGCAGGGTGGATTTGCCGGAGCCGGATGGCCCCATCAGGGAGAGGTAGTCGCCGGAGCTGAGCTGAAGATTGAGGTCGCGCAGGGCGTGCACCGTCTCATCACCCACTTGGAAGCTGCGCTGGATATCCTGCAGTTTGATCATCCTAGAATCCTCAGTTGGACGACCTGCATAGTGGTTCTGAGTGTTTGGCTGGCGTAGCAAAAAAAATGAGTTAATGGTTTGATCCTTAATGAGTTTTTTTGCATAGTCAGGCAGACACTCAGAGCCGCTAGGCGGGTCGTAGCGATTTCACCCTGCAGGTGAACTGCGGCGCAATTAATAATGCCAATGATTTCATTGTGTTATACATGTCTACAAGCGGTCAACTGAGGATTCTAGGATCATGGCTGATGCTCACTGTCCAGCACAGCGTTTGCACCATCCTCCACGCCCTTGCGGTCGATGGAGGTTACAATTTGGTCACCGGCCTTGAGGCCAGAGAGCACCTCGGTGTAGTTCCAGTTGGAGAGGCCGGGTTTGATCCTGACCGCTTTCAGTATCTCTTCGTCGGGCAGAAAGCGCAGTACCCGATCTCCCTCCAATACAGCCTCAGCGGGGATGCGCAGGGTGTCTGTATGGGCTTCCAGTATGATCTCCACGTCGGCGCTGTAACCAGCGAGTAGCTGCTTGATATCCTCCTTGCGGGTGAACTCTACCTCGACCTCTACGGTGCGCGCCTGCTTCTCCATATCCAGTACATAGGGTGCGATACGGCGGACGCTGCCGGGGAACTCTTGCTCACCAAAGGCGTCCAGTGTGATGCGCGCCGGTTGCCCCAGTTTTACTTTGGGGGCATCCACCTCATCGATGGGGGCAGTGATATAGAAGCAGGAGTTATCGATCAGGTCGACCGCCGGCGGGGTTGGAATGCCAGGGGGGGAGGGGGTGACATACTCACTGATCTCGCCGTTGATCTCTGCAATCACGCCATCAAAGGGGGCGAACAGTTGGGTGCGTTCCAACTGCGCGCGGCTGACGCCAACCCGTGCAGTGCTGACCTGGGCTGAAACACGGGCTGATTCACAATTGGCGTACTGGGATTTGGCGCTGGTGTTGGCCTTGTCGACAGATTCGATGGAGATGATGCCGCCTTGCGTTAGTTTTTTCAGCCGGTTGGCGTCACGCTGTGCCTCATCGGCCTGCAGGCAGATGGCGCGGGCGCTGGCTTTGGCGGCCTTGGCTTCCTGCTCTTTCAGGTTGATCTCAGCGGTTAGATCCTTATTCCAAAGTTCTAATAGCAGCTTGCCGGTCTTGACCCGGTCTCCCTCATGGATATCCAGTAGTGCGATCTGCCCGCCAGTGCTGGGTGAGAGCCGGGCGCGGCGGCAGGCATTGACGGTGCCTGCGCGGGTATTGGCGACGGTCTGCTCTACCACTCCCTTCTCTGCCTGTGCGACCAGTACGGCAATGGGTTCGGGCCGGGTGCTGTACCAGAAGAGGGCGCTGATCCCGGTCAGTGCGATAAATAAGATCAGCAGGTGTTGCTGGTGTTTGGACACAGATAGCCTCTATTGAATGGTCTGATGATCTGGTTGATATAGGTATTCTAGACCCACAACTCCAGCGGTGCCTTTTTTACCAGCGCCTGGAGAATATCGCTACGTGAAATGATGCCAATGGGCAGATCCTTGTCATTGACTATGGGGATGGCGCCAATATGCTGGTCAAATAGCACCTGGGCAATCTCGCGTATCGCTGTATCAAGAGTAGCTGTCAGCACCCTCTGCACCATAAGAGGGCGAATAGTTTTGTGTGGTGTACTGCCGGCAACCCCAAGCCCCGCAGCATCACGTAGCAGGTCACGCTCTGAAATAATACCCATCATCTGCTGGTTGGCATCCACCACCGGCAGATGTCGGAATCGATGTTCATGAAACAGGGCCCAGGCCTTATTGACGGGTGTGTCCGGCCCCAGCGTCAACACTGGAGTGCTCATGATCTGCTCAGCTACAAGTGCGGGCGTGCGCTCATGCGGTATTTCGGCTGTCTGCTCGTAACGGTGCCGGGCATGTTGTATCTGCAGTGGCTGCTCCATGGCAGACTGCTCCTTTTCTGTAGCAGGGATTTTCCGAGTGCGAGCGGTTGCCTGGGTTTCCTTAACCGGACGGTGGGCAAAAACCTCTGGATAGGGCAATACATCCCGCACCCCTGGTGCAATTACAATAAAGGCCATAGTTTTTTAGGCTCCAGATGCTACTCCATTGTGCTGATATAGGCTGCCAGTACCTTGATATCCGCCTCTGACAAGGTGCTGGCAATCTCTCTCATGATGCTTGTTCGTCGTCGACTATTGAGTTTACGGAATTCATGCAGGGCCATACTAATGTATTCAGGCAACTGGCCTGCAAGCAGTGGATAGGTATATGGCCCCTGACCTTGTGCACCATGACATTGGGCGCAACGGGTATGAAAGACAGATTTTCCCTTGGTAATCTGATCACTCTTCCCAACAGTGGATGGACGAGGTGGCATACTGGAAAAATAGATGGCAACAGCCACTTTATCAGCATCAGCCATCTTTCTGACCATGCTCTGCATCTGAAAATCCTGGCGCTGACCGTCACTAAAATGCTGAAGCTGTTGCAGCAGATAAGTGGGATTTTGACCCGCCAGATTAGGGCAGCGACCATTACGAGAGTGCCCGTCCACCCCATGGCAGCGCTGACAAAGCAGGGTACGGAACTTCATTGCCTGATTAAGTTGCTGGCGCACAGCTTCATCCGAGGCGACTAATGCCAACTGTTCCTCAAGCTTTTTCTGCAGTGCCAGATCAGGTGTAATCTTTGGTATGTATTGTTTGGTGGGTGTAGCAACACATGCAATCACCCCAAATAGATAACACACCAATGCAATAAACATTTTTCCAGATCCAGCCATACCCGGTTTCTATTTTAAGAGACACTGAAAGCTGTATCCTCACCTATTTCCAATAGGTGCGCAAATGGATCATACAGCCCAAGAATCGACATCTTGAACAACATCGCCTATATTGCAAACAGCCGCAGAGATATCCAAAGAGACTATTCTACAAGAAGGCTGCTGGAGAGGGTAAAGGCCAAGCAAATGCTTGCAACCGCTCCAGCCTATTCCATTCTTATAAATCGTAGGTGTTTTGAATGATCGACATAGCAAATAGCACGTATCTTGATGACTGTTATACAGCGCTTGAACAGAAGCAAGCTGCCCTGATGGAGGAGTATCAAATCGATTCATACGGCATGTTTGATTTTGATATGACAAAAGGTACGATCGAATTCAAGCAAGGGTCCATCACAAAGGTGACCGCTAATTTTGTTCCAGTGGGTTCATTTAATGAAGAGCAGCAGACATGGATGTGGGCATGGGCCAATGGCGGCGTAACAGGTGAATTAAATGAAAAAGCTGAAACCATAAAGGTCTTGGAAGATAAAACCGGCAATGAGGTATTCAGCTCCGAAACATTTCCAGTGGATGAAGGTTCAGCATGGGAGATTGCTGCAATGGCCTGTGATCACTATAAAGGCCAGGGGGTATTTGCTGCGCCGATTGAAGGGCTTCTGATCTTCATGGTGCTCAGTGATGTCACTACTGTATAAAACGTCATACACAGCAGGGAGCCTGAAAATGATAAGCATACGTCAAGCAGCAATCACCCTTATTGCAGGCCTTTCTATTGGATTTGTCGCCAACTGTAGTGCTGGCAACAGCGGTGATCATTCGCCAACCGACACAGCAAAACCCATCGAGATCACAGTCTATAAATCCCCCTCTGTCAGGATAGATGTCGCCCCACTTGACCATTGTAATCGAAGTTGAGGTGGGCGACAGAGAGTGAGAAATGAACCGTTATTCAGCAGAACGAAAAGAGTCGGTTATCCAGAAGATGATGCCGCCGCATAATA
>JAJRZI010000032.1 GCA_024275295.1 Gammaproteobacteria bacterium
GTTGGGCAGAATGTTATCTACCACATGCTTCACACCCGGGTTTTGCAGGCCAATTGCATTGAGCATACCTGATGGTGTTTCATAGACCCGGTGCGGCGCGTTGCCCATGCGTGGCTCAAGCGTGGTGCCCTTGAGGATGACCGCGCCGACATCTCTGTTGGAGAAGCCCTCAACATGGGTGTACTCCTCACCAAAACCGACACAGCCTGAGAGTAGTACAATCGGTGTTTGCAGTGTCAGCCCCGCAAATTGAGCGGATAGGTCGATGTTGGACATGGTTGAACTCTAGCTGCATGCATTTGATACGTCATGATGAAAGATAAGGGTTAAAGTAGAAGTTGTCAGATTTTTAAACTATCTTTATACGAATAAGGGAGGTGTATAATGGCGCAATGTGATGATTTTAGATGTCCAAACTGTGGGGTGAGACTTGTAAAGCTTCTCCAGAAGTTGAGAAAGATCGAAGGTACTAATGAAAGCCTTCGCAATTATCTTAGGGAAACGGAACAAGAGCTCGAGCATCTTGGCTACACCAGTTATGTAGCAAGCTCAAATAAGAAGACCTTCCATAAGCCAAATTGTCATTGGGCAGGTTATATCAAGGATTCTGTAAACTATATAGAGTTTTCGTCCCACAGAGAGGCTGAGGATGCTGGTTATCGCCCATGTAAAACGTGCTGCGCATAATCATTATCAGGTAAATGGGTAGCTTACTAATTAACTGTTTTCTCCAGCAGACCGGAAGCCTGAACTACGATATCCATTTTGCAGGTGACAAAAGGCACACATTAGCATAGGCTGTCGGTGTGAAGGCATTTCGCTGGAATCATGAGAAGAATGATCTTCTGAAGAGAGAGCGAAGTATTTCGTTCGAGGAGATCGTCCTTGCTATTGAAGCAGATGGTTTGCTGGATGTGTTATGTCATCCGAATGAGGAAAAATATCCGAACCAATCTATTCTGGTTGTAACATTTGATAGTTATGTATATCTCGTTCCATATATCGAAGAGTCAGATTACTACTTTCTGAAAACCGTCATTCCGAGCAGAAAAGCGACCCGAGATTATCTGATGAGGAGAAACTCCGATGAAAAAAGCTGATTCATTTGAAAAAGACATTTTATCCGCATACGAAAAAGGCGAATTCAAATCCGCCTCACCTTCAAAGGCCGAGTTGTCGAGGTTTAAAGCAGCAGCTTCCGCTACCTTTATCAAGGACAGACGAATCAATATTCGTCTGTCGACCCCCGATCTGATGGATATTCAGGCGCGTGCAATGGAAGAGGGGATTCCGTACCAGACATTTATCGCAAGCGTCCTGCACAAGTATGCTTCCGGGCGTCTGGTTGAAAAACCATCCAACCTGACCGCTCGCTCGACCGGGCATGGTAACAAACAACGCTCTGGTTAAGTTAGTTCTTTGTTTCCAGCAGGTCAGAAGCCTGTAGAAGCTGACCACGAACCTCACAGGCATCATCTGATAAAACCTGCAAAAAGGCTGGTGCAATATCTGCGGCAACAGGAACCGTGGCAGGGCTTAGGCCCGGATAAGCCCTCTCAAAACTGCGGGTACGCATGCGGCCCGGATTGATGGTGTTAAAACGCATGGGCTTGGATGGGTGTTCGGCCTGCCACATGGCAGCAGCATAACCCAATGCCCGCTTAGCCAGCCCGTAGCCGTGCCAGTTGGGTTGATCCTCTTCAATCATATCGCAGGTGGTGAAAATGATGGATGCAGACTCAGCACGTTTGAGCAGTGGGAACATGATCTGGGTGAGCAGGTTGGGTGCGGTGAGGTGAATGTCGAGCGCTCCTCTGAATACATCCGGTTTCACATGCTGCATCGGTGCACACCGTTTCAGGCTGCCTGCACAGTGGGCCAGCCCATCCAGATGCGGAACCTGATCCTTTAGCGCCAGAAATAGTTTGCCGTAGTTGTCGAACTCTGTGAGATCAAAGGGGATGCAGAGGCAGCGGCCACCGGCCTCTTCGATGCGGGTTTGAGTAACTTCCAGAGCCTCAGTGACACGTCCAAGAGCAATCACACTGGCACCTTCGGCCCCTAACTGCTGCGCGATGGCGCGGCCTAAGCCTGATGATGCACCGGTCACCATGATGATCTTATTTTCAAAGCGTTTGGACATGTAGTTGCTCCCTTAAGTCGGGGGGATGTTAACCACAGAGGCACAAAGAAAGAAGAATATTTTACCACGAAGAGAAGACTTTCCACCACAGTCCCCCAGGGGAGCCTCTCTCGCTGCGCGATTCACCTTCAGGCACAAAGAAAGTCATCTCTTTGTGCTTTTGAGCCTTTGTGGTTAGTTCTTTCCTCTGTGCTCTTAGCAGTGAAATGTTATGCTTTCTGCCAATCTATTTTTCGAGGTAAAAGATGGCCGATTATCAGTATATCTACTCCATGCAGGGCGTTGGCAAGATTGTCGACAGTAAAAAAGAGATTCTTA
>JAJRZI010000033.1 GCA_024275295.1 Gammaproteobacteria bacterium
CCAACTTGACGCTGCCTACCAAGTCAGAGTAACAATACACAAAACCCGCGTCGCTAGCGCTCCGATAGGTGGCAGCTTTGCTGAGTTTGGGTGGCAGCTTTCAATGAGAATCGGTGGCAGGAATCAAGAGAATACGCATCCTGACTTTAATTCGATGATCGCGGCGCCAAATTGAGACAAGTGATCTGAGAGTTCCCTGGCAAGTAACTGACCAAAGTGATCAAGCGTGTCCTTTTTCTTCAACGCTTCACTCTCGATCGCTTTTAAGTCTACGCTCACGCGTTCCAGGGCCTGACGCCGGTCGCTCAACGTCCGCTTTTCGTTTTCAATACGTAGTATTTCCTGCGACCAACCGGTAAAAGGCCACACGATGAAAATCGCTACCAGCACGAGCACAAAGCCTGCAATTAAAACATCGCGACTCCATCGCTTTACCGCCAGCGCATAGCTGGCTCGTACCGTATCGATAAAGGGTTGATCGTTTTCCGTTGTATCCATAACGTTCGATTTCCAGCTAATTCGCCTTGGTGTGCAAAATCTGTTTCAACGTTGCTTCTACTTATCGCTGCTTATACTGACTTTTACTGAACGGTTTTCTGTGGGTATAGGAAGAATAAACGTCCCTTTTCCTGGATTCTAGGGGTGTTGGCCATCCGTTTCCATTGCTATCAAGTCCAGTATCACCAAAAATTCTTAACGAATACCGCCGCTATCTCCGAAATCATGCCCTATCCACCTCCGCCTTTCGGCCAAGAGCGGTCATTCCCCGAAAATCTACGACCTTCCGCTGAATACACGTAGCGGACATTTAAGAGCAGATGGCAATCATCTGTTGCCGACCCAAAGCGGCCATTTTACGCCAGCCGTAACCGGCGCATCTGTAGAAGGCGTAGCGAAAGAAAAATGCGAGTTTACAGAATTGTTAGGCATCAACCTTATTCGAGACAGCATTTCCAACCGGATTGATGTGGGCGTGGGGGTAGTGCGGCTCACGCTTTTGAAACGACAGAATAGAGGGATCTTGAATCACGCCACCATCAATATTTATAGCCCGTCGAATGGTCTCATTTTGCTGCCAACTATCACGACCTGCCAGCACGGCTGGTAAATAGACAATGAGAGCTGCAGAGATTGCGCGCGAGGCACTTTCCCAGAGATAGCTTGGAGTATGATCCACGGCGTAGTAATCTATCGTTCCATATTTAAACATCGGATTCTTGAATGTAGTTGCTTTGGCAAAAAAGAATCCCATACCCTCGTCGCAACTTACATCAATAATCAGGCTGTTGGGCTTGAGGCATGAGCTTTCCGCTTCGGTCACAAAGTGGGTGGGATTTTCCGTTTCTTGAAAGGTTCCATTTATGATGATATCTGCTTCACTGATCAGATCAGTCAACGGCCGCTCAGTTCCATCGTGTTCCACCACCAACATGCGTGCCTCGCCCTCATTGCCTGCCCGAATCCGGACATAGTGACAATCAAGTACCTCTTCACGTACCTCGTGGTCGGGGCGCTGAATGCAAATTGTGATATCTCTAAACCCATGCGCTTTGAGGGCGTATATCGCCCCACGACTGACTGCACCAAAACTGAAAAGGACTATTTTGCGTTGGTTGCCATAGTGCCCATCGATACCTTTAAGTTGTAAGGCATGTATGACTGCGCAATAGCCAGCCATTTCGTTGTTCTTATAGAACGTGTGGCGGCCAATCTGACCGTTAGGAGTCCAAACAAACATTTCCTCAAAGGCAATGAGCGTCAGCTTACGATCGAGTGCAGCTTGGGTGATATCCCGTTGCTGTACACAATGCACATAGCCCCAAAGCGTTCCTCCTTCGCGAAGTTCTTGTAAATCAGCTAATACTGGCTTGGCAATGATAACCGTGCCAATGTCGGCCAATAATTCGTGGCGTGTGGCAATACCACCCGTCTGAGCAGCAATTTCCGAGTCCGCAATACCGAATGGTGCTCCATAGCCCTCCTCAAATATCAGCTGACGACGAATTTGTTCAGGAATGCGAGACAAATGCTCCGGATGGATAGGAAAACGTCGCTCATCCTCTTTTTTTGAAGTCCCAATGACTCCCAATGTTAATTTACTCATATCGTTTCCTTTTTCTTGAGGCAATCAAGACCTGTGACTTCATGAAAGAATTATCAACAGTCCTAATTGGGCTTGTTTTTTAATGCTTATGCAATCTTTTACAGAGCAATGTTCTCACTCGTGTGAATTTCGGGCCGATTCAAACCTCTGGTATTCGCAGTAAGGAGAGAGAAAGCCTACCTGCACATCCAGATGCTCAGCTAGCCACATCATAATACTTGTTTGGTCATGGGTAGAGATTCTCTGACCCGTCGCAAGCGTTCCAGAGCTTCAGCCAGACAGGCGTTGTACAAGTGACGGGCGGCATCAAGCCTAACAGTATAATTACCCGCGTCGTCACTATTGGTAATAGTGCCGCGTCGGCCTAGCATGATGCACATCACAACCAACTCTGGATTGGATGCCTTCGGGTATGTAAATGCGCTACGCTCTACGAACCATGGGGGTTCATTCCTCGGGAGCCTCATCCACAGGCAGCTGGGGCAGCTCTTCCGCCTGGGCTGGCTGCTGCTGTGCTTTAGTTTTCTGCTTCCGCTTTTCTTCCTTCTTCTGTTTCTTGGCGAGATCTCTCTGGCGTTTAGCGAACGCATAATTGGGTTTGGCCATCGGCAATCCTCTTTAGTTGGATTCAGGGTGAAAATGGGCTATTAGTGTACCTCTTTCCGCCCCCTGTCTTTTCTAGTGACCCATCACGGAGAGGTGACAACTATCCTGATATTGAGAGGAATATATACAACAGCGGCTTTTTGCCTCTGGTCACAGGGGTCAATAGGGCCTTGCTTTTTGCCATCATAAATGCAAATGACCGCTATTTGAAAAAGCGCCGATTTGATGGGAGGCGGATAATGTCCGGTTTCGCTGGCAAGGAGCCTTTCAGTATCAAAATTAGAAAATCTTACCCGAAATGCCTTTGATAGCCGGTTAATATTGGAACCAGTCATTCAGATGCAGAGAGTGATTGGTGCCTACTGATTCAACGCAGCCATTAAAAAAGCCCTCCCCATTACTGGGGAGGGCTTTTTATTTGCAGCTAACAGTAAGTTGCTTAGCTGATGTTGGACAGAATGGCGTCCACACTGGCTTTTGCATCACCGTATAGCATGCGGGTGTTGTCCTTGAAGAACAGTGGGTTATCCACACCGGCATAACCAACACCCCGGCCACGTTTCATGACAACTACGGCCTTGGAGTTCCATACCTCAAGTACCGGCATGCCGGCGATGGGGCTGGTGGGATCATCCAGGGCGCTTGGGTTGACGATGTCGTTGGCGCCAATGACCAATACGACATCCACATCTGGCAGATCTTCGTTGATCTCATCCATCTCCAGCACGATGTCGTAAGGCACCTTGGCTTCGGCCAGCAGCACATTCATGTGGCCCGGCATACGACCAGCCACCGGGCGGATGGCGAAACGGACGTTAATGTCATTTTTGCGCAGTTTGCGGGTGATCTCATTGATGGTGTGCTGAGCCTGGGCAACAGCCATGCCGTAACCGGGTACGATGACGACCTCTTTGGCATTGGTCAGCATCTCAGCTGTCTCATCTGCTGTGGTCTCAGGGGAGTACTCCTGTTGCTCGCCATCACCTGCAGCAGGTGCGGCTGTACCACCCGCAGAACCAAAGCCACCGGCGATGACAGAGATGAACTTGCGGTTCATGGCGCGGCACATGATGTAGGAGAGGATGGCGCCACTGGATCCCACCAGTGCACCGGTGACGATCAGTAGGTCATTGTTGAGCATGAAGCCGGTGGCTGCCGCTGCCCAACCCGAGTAGCTGTTGAGCATGGAGACCACAACCGGCATATCAGCACCACCGATAGCCATCACCATGTGTACGCCGAAGATAAAGGCGATGATGGTCATGATGACCAGTGCGGTGACGGCCCCGCCGCTGTGCTCGCCACCCACAAAGACGCCACCCAGGATGATGCAGGTAACACCCAACCCAAGGTTAAACCAGTGGCGGCCTGGCAGCGTCAGTGGTTTGCTGGTGATGAGGCCTTTGAGCTTGCCAAAAGCGATCACGGAGCCGGTGAAGGTGACAGCGCCGATCAGTACGCCGATATATATTTCGACCTCGTGGATGGTTCTGGCTGCGCCGGTCAGGGCATGCCCTGCATCGGTTGAAGCGCCAAAGTAGCCTGCGTAGCCTACCAGTACCGCGGCCATACCCACAAAGCTGTGGAGGATGGCGACCAGTTCCGGCATCTCGGTCATCTGCACCTTTTTGGCGAGAAAAAGGCCCACACTACCACCGATCAGCATGGCGATAATCAGCCAGGCGTATCCGCTGCCATGCACCTGCTGACCCAGAATGGTGGCGACCAGCGCCAAGGCCATGCCGGTGATGCCGTAGATGTTACCGCGACGTGCAGTCTCCTGATGGCTCAACCCGCCAAGAGCGAGTATGAACAGCACCGCAGAGGCGATATAGAAAGCTGTTTGTAAACCTGGATTCATCTCTATATCCCCTTATCGCTGGAACATTTTCAGCATGCGCTGAGTGACGGCGAAACCGCCTGCAATATTAATAGTGGCGATCAGGATGGCGATAAACGCCAGGAACACCACCAATCCACTTGAACTTGAGATCTGCAACAGGGCACCCACGACGATGATGCCGCTGATGGCGTTGGTTACACTCATAAGTGGGGTATGCAGGGCAGGGGAGACATTCCAGATCACCATGTATCCGATGAAGCAGGAGAGTACAAATACGGTGAAGTGGGCGAGAAACTCTGGTGGAGCGACCTGTCCCAGCAGAGCCAGCAGAAGGCCGCTGATGCCGAGGCCAATCAGACCACCTGTTGCACTTTTCTTCTCCTCTTCCTTCTCAACCGGTGGAGCCGCAACAGCGGGAGTCGGTTTTACCGGTGCTGCAGATACCTCAATCAGTGGTGCAGGCCAGGTGATCTCGCCCTCTTTAATCACAGTGGAGCCACGGACGACCACATCATCGAAGTCGATGACGATCTCGCCGTTCTTCTCAGGGGTCAGGTCGGTCAGCAGGTGACGTAGGTTGGTGCCGTAGAGCTGGCTGGACTGAGCCGCCAGACGACTCGGCAGATCGGTGTAGCCGATGATGGTGACACCGTGTTTAACCACAACCTCACCCGGCTCGGTCAGGGCACAGTTGCCACCCTGCTCGGCAGCCAGATCAACGATCACACTGCCATCCTTCATGGACTCAACCATACCGGAGGTGATCAGCTCAGGCGCGGGTCTGCCAGGGATCAGTGCAGTGGTGACGATGATATCGACCTCCATCGCCTGTTCGGCGAAGAGCTTCATCTCCGCTTCGATGAACTCCTTGCTCATGGTCTTGGCGTAGCCGGTGTTGGGTGTGCCGTCGTCGGCCTCCTCGAAATCGAGCATGAGGAATTCAGCGCCCATGCTCTCAACCTGCTCCTTTACCTCGGGGCGGGTGTCGAAGGCGCGAACGATGGCGCCCAGGCTGTTGGCTGCACCGATGGCGGCCAGACCGGCCACACCGGCACCGATCACCATAATCTTGGCGGGCGGCACCTTACCGGCGGCAGTCACCTGGCCGGTGAAGAAGCGGCCAAAGGCGTTGGAGGCCTCGACAATGGCGCGGTAACCGGCAATGTTTGCCATGGAGCTGAGGGCGTCCAGCTTCTGCGCGCGTGAGATACGCGGCACGCTGTCCATGGCGATGACGGTGGCCTTGCGCTCTTTCAGGCTATTCATCAGCTCTTCATTCTGGGCGGGCCAGATGAAACTGATGAGGTTGCCGCCTTCGCGCAGCAGCTCGGTTTCATGCACGCCGAGTCCTGGATGAGGCTCAGGCGCACGCACTTTCATAATGATGTAAGATGCGGCCCAGAGGGCTTTGGTGTCCTCTACTATCTCTGCACCAGCCTCTTTAAAGGCGTCGTCGGAGAAGTTGGCGCCTGCCCCAGCTCCAGCCTCGATGGCTACCGAGAAGCCCAGTTTCTGGATTCGCTCGACGGTCTCTGGGGTTGCGGCGACACGCTTTTCGCCTTCGTGAACCTCTTTTGGGATACCAATTTTCATGGCCATGCCTGCTTACCTTTTGTAAGTTTCTTTGAACAGAGGCAGAGCGCCACCGGCTTTCAGAGTTGCCACATCACCAGGCTCGAAGGCTGGGTTCAGGGCGATCTTCTCACCGTTGACCTCCAGGAATAGATCACCTTCCAGGTTGGATACGTCGATAGAGACGGTATCGCCCTGGGTGATTTTTTCGTAGTCGGCCTCATTGGCGAAGGTCAGCGGTACGATGCCGAAGTTCACCAGATTGGCGACGTGGATGCGTGCAAACTGAGCCACTACAACAGCGCGGATGCCCAACCAGCGTGGGCAGAGCGCAGCGTGCTCACGAGAGCTGCCCTGGCCGTAGTTTTCACGACCAACGATGATGCCGTGGCCGCCTGCATCGCGGTGTTCGCAGGCGCGACGTGAGAAGCTGGGATCCACTTGGTTGAAAGTGGCCTGCATGGCGTACTCCTTGACATTGGAGCGCAGTGGCAGGAAGACGCCAGCAGGCTGAATGTCATCCGTGCTGATATTGTCACCCAGTTTCAGTAGAACCTCGCCCTCCAGCTTTTCAGGCAGGGCCTCGAAATCAGGCAGGGCCATGATGTTAGGGCCGCGGATAACCTCAACCTTGGCCGCCTCTTCTGCTGAAACCGGCATGATGAAGGAGTCGGTGTCGATAACCTGAGGCACATCCTTGAACTGGATGGGCTCACTGCTGGGCAGGGTGATCTCGCCGGTCAGTGCACTGGCTGCGGCTACGGCTGGGCTGACCAGGTGAACCTGGGCACTGTCGGTGCCGGAGCGCTTGGGGAAGTTGCGGTTGAAGGTGCGCAGGGAGATGCCGTTGCTCACCGGAGATCCGCCCTGGCCGATGCATGCGCCGCAGCCGTTCTCCTGAACCCGTACGCCGGAGGCGAGCAGGGAGGCCATATAACCCGCTTCGGCCAGTTGGATGGCGACGGCACGGGAGCCAGGGTAGAGCAGGGTGTCAACCTTGACCCGCTTGCCTTTCAGGATCTCAGCAAAAGAGGCGATGTTCTCGTAGGAGCTGTTGGTGCAGCTGCCAACAGAGACCTGATGGATCTTGGTGCCTGCATGATCTGCGATCTTTTCAACATTGCCGGGAGAGGGGTAGATGGCGATCAGTGGTTCCAGAGCAGAAAGATCGATATCGATGATGCGGTCATACTCTGCGCCTTCATCGGCCGAGAGTGCCTGGTAATCACCACCGCGTTGACGGCTCTCCAGGAACTCCTGGGTGCGCTCATCACTTGGGAAGATGGAGGTGGTGGCACCCATCTCTGCACCCATGTTGGTGATGGTGGCGCGCTCGGTCAGTGACAGGCTGGCAACACCTGGGCCGCTGTATTCGAAGATGACGCCTTTGCCGCCTTTAACGCCGTTGATCTCCAGCATCTTCAGAATGACATCCATTGCCATAGCGCTAGAGTTCAGTGCGCCGGTAAGGTTGATTTTGATGATCCTGGGCATGGGCATGCTGTACTCGCCGGTGGCCATGGCCAGTGCGATATCGTAACCGCCTGCACCCATATAGATAGCGCCGCAGCCGCCTGCATTTACGGTATGGCTGTCAGCCCCCAGGCCGGTCATGCCGGGTTTGACAAAGTTTTCCATGTTCAGGAAGTGGCAGATGCCGGTGCCGGGAGGGGAGTAGATGATGCCCAGTTTCGCGGCAACGGTTCTCAGGTATTCGTGGTCATCCGGGTTGCGAAAACCGACCTGCAGCATGCTGTGGTCAACGAAGTTTACAGAGAGCGGTTTGACCTGATCCACGCCCATGGCCTCAAGTTGCAGCATACACATGGTGCCGGTGGCATCTTGTGTAAAGGCCTCGTCGATCCTGATCTTGATGACTTCGCCGGCAGGTGGCAGTGTATCGCCACTTACCAGGTGGTCGAGCAGGATTTTTTCGGTCAAGGATAACGGCTTCATTTGGATAGTCCCCATTAAGTGTTAAATAAACTGGCGCCGAGTTGATTGCCTTAAAAAACCCGAACCATAAGATTCAGGCGTTAGCTATTGAAAATACTCAATTAATTGGGTGCTTTTGTGTGCGGGTAATCTCTTTCAGGTTCGCGAACACCAACAGCTTGCAGTCAAGCAAGCATTTGGGCGTGTACTTTATCTTCCAGACTTCAGAACGTAAACGGTTTTTTTGGCTTTTTTATAAAAAAACAGAGGGAATCAGGGTGGGTTGCATTGAATGGGGCTGAAACCGCTATAATGCCCCGCTTTACCTGCTTCCTGTATTCTTTGGGAAGGGATAGGAATTGGGTGTGAATTAATGACGGATAGGCATGATATGAGTGAGAGTGACGAAAAGCTGGTCAATGTAAAGATTGATGGCAGGGAGATTACGGCCCCGGCCTCATTGTCAGCCATTCAGGCGCTGTGGCATGCCGGTTATCCGCGTATTAAAAGTGTCGGCTGCCTTGAAGGTGTCTGCGGTTCCTGTCGTGTACTGGTTCGTCGTGCGGGGAATTCCGAGGTGCGTACTCAGCTGGGTTGCCAGACGCTTATAGAAGAGGGGATGCAGGTGATGTTTCTGGTTTTCCCGCGCCCGACGCATCACACCTATAAACTGGAAGAGATCAACAGCTCCTGGGAAGTGCAGACCAAGTTTCATCAGATCTTTCCTGAGGCGAGCCGTTGCCGGGAGTGTCGTGGCTGTAACTCCTCCTGTCCCAAAGGGATTGATGTGATGCGGGGCGTGGAGTTGGCGGCAAAGGGGCGCTTCCGTGAGGCCGGTGAGCTGTTTGTTGAGTGCGTGATGTGTGATCTGTGCCTGACGGCCTGCCCGGAGCTGATTGCCCCAAATCATGTTGGACTCTTCTCGCGCCGGGTTACCGCCTATTTTCATACGCGGCCTTCCAACCTGATTCGACGTTTGGAGGGGCTGCAACGTGGCAAATTCAAGGTGGATGAATAATGCGCTTTAATCCTCTATATCACATCAAACAGGATGGCAGATACTCATGATTGGAATCCCTTATGCAGAAGCCTTGGCGCATTACCAATCCACCAACTCCCGTGATTTGAAAGAATCAGATATGGCGACGGATGAGTTGCTGCGCGCCTTTCATCCCGATTATCGGGAAGATTCACTGGTCACCCTGCGGGTGGGGCCAAATCAGGGCAACAGATGCCACCGGCAATTGGCGCAACTGCTGCAGGCCGATGCGCGCATTGATGAGGCTGATCTGGCAGGCGCAACCATTGTAAAGACCGATGTGCTGGTTGTGGGTGGTGGTGGTGCAGGTTGTGCTGCAGCCTTGATGGCAGAGCAGTCTGGTGCACGGGTTATCATGGCCACCAAGCTGCGCTTGGGTGACAGTAATACCGTGATGGCGGAGGGCGGCATTCAGGCCTCTATTGAAAAAGGCGATACGCCTCAAATGCATCTGGATGACACCCTGAAGGCGGGGCATGACAGGGGTGATCGAAAGCTGGTTGCCAAAATGGTCATGGATGCCCCTGATGTGATTCGCTGGCTCATCCAGCAAGGGATGCAGTTTGATCTGGATGAATTTGGTGACCTGATGACGCGCCGGGCAGGCGGCACCTCTGCTGACCGTGTGGTCTATTATCGGGACTACACCGGGCTGGAGATGATGCGTGCACTGCGCGAATCGGTGCGCAACAGCAAGATTGATGTGTGGGACTACAGCCCCGTTGTGGAGTTGATGTCCAACGAGTCCGGCCACTGCGCCGGGGCGGTCATCTCCAATCTCAAGGATTGCAGCTATGTCCTGATTGAGGCGCAATCCGTGATTCTTGCAACGGGCGGCATTGGTCGCATGCATCTCAACGGTTTTCCAACCTCAAACCATTTTGGCGCTACGGGTGATGGTCTGGTGCTGGCCTATCGCCTGGGAGCAAAACTGCGTGATCTCGACTCCTTTCAATATCATCCCACGGGGCTGGCATACCCACAGCATCTGGCTGGCACACTGATTACAGAAGGTGTACGCTCTGCGGGTGCTCATCTGCTCAATGGCAAGGGTGAACGTTTTGTGGATGAGCTAAAGACCCGTGATCACGTCTCTGCCGCCATCTTAAAGGAGTGTGCCGAAGGGCGTGGGGTGCGAGTCGATGAGAATACGGCGGGCGTCTGGCTGGATACCCCGGGTGTAGAGCGAAGCAATCCAGGTATCCTTGCAGAGCGTATGCCAAAGCTGGTGGAACTGGGTAAAAAATGTGGTATCAACCCAGCACAGATGCCGCTTTTGGTCTATCCGACACTGCACTACCAGAATGGTGGTGTGGTGATTGATGAGCATGGACGCAGCACAGTGCCAGGACTTTATTGCGTTGGCGAGGTCTCGGGAGGAATCCATGGGCGCAACCGGATTATGGGCAATGCACTGCTGGAGATAATTAGTTTTGGGCGTTGTGCGGGGCAGCAGGCGGCCGAGATGTCGCATGGGCGAGGGCATAAAAAAGTCACTATTGGGCACCTGAGTAAATTGCGGCGGGAACTGGCCGTAGCGGAGATGCCTATGGACGTGAAGGGGCCTATGTTATTTCCGGAGTGTGCCAAGTTTGAAAAAGATGCAGACTACGAAGGGTTTCGGCGTAAAAAGCGGTAGCCCGGACTCATTATCAAAGTCTGCAAACATGATCGTTTGTAGATTCTGGGTACTATAGAAAATTAAACATAATACTGTGGAGGGGCAGAATGTCAGATACAGATCAACATGATGGTGACAATACAAAGCAAGAGGCGGCAAACCTGTTTGGGTTGTGGTGCATTACGATGGTGGTGGCGATAGTATTTATCTCATCGCTCTCCACACGCAGTTCAGAGGGTTCAAAAGAGCCTGCCGGCGCAAAGCATGCGCAGCCTACACAGACAACGGCCCCTCCTTTGGATGCTTCTCAGACAATGGCGCCTCTTCCAGCCGGGCATCCAAGTATTGAACAGCTTCAGGCTGAGGCTATAGCGCATGCGCCTACCATGCCTGAGCTGCCTGCAGGTCACCCGCCACTGGATGCAGCACCTGCTCCAGCCCCAGCTGTTGCACCTATGCATGCACCAATTGAGCATGCCAAAGCAGATAGCCATGATCAACACGAAGTACACTGGGGATATGAAGGCGAAGGTGGCCCAGATCAGTGGGGCACAATGAAGAAAGAGTATCTGGCCTGTGGCGAAGGTACTCAGCAATCACCTATTAATATTGATAGTGGAAGTCTCATCAGCTCTAAGGTTGGTGACATTACGTTTAACTATCAACCTTCTCCTTTAGAGGTTCTGAATAATGGCCATACAGTGCAGGTCAATTTTGCACCGGGTAGCAGCATTCAGTTTAAGGGCAAGACGTTTGAGCTGTTGCAGTTTCATTTTCATAGCCCAAGTGAGCACCAAATCGATTATCGCTATTTTGGTATGGAAGCACATCTGGTTCACAAAAGTGCAGATGGTGAGCTAGCTGTTATTGGCATTATGCTGAAAAAGGGGGAGAGCTACCCTGTAATGGATGCGATATGGGAGCATATTCCGCATGAAATCAATAAGCCAATAACGATCGTAGGTGCCACGGTCAATGCAGCAGATCTGCTACCTGCTGATCGTAGCTCTTTCTACCACTACATGGGGTCATTGACGACACCACCCTGTAGTGAAATCGTAAACTGGATTGTTATGAAGAATCCAATCAATGTCACAGACAAGCAAGTGACAGCCTTTGTGAGTGCGGTGGGTGAAAACAACCGGCCCGTGCAGCCGATGCATCGTCGGCATGTGCTTACAAATGCACATTGATTTAGGTTGAAGCCACAAAACAAAAGCCCCGCAGGTAGCGGGGCTTTTTTATGGATCAGGCGATAGAGGTTAAGGTTTTTTTGGAGCGCCGAAGCTTATATTGCTTTTAATGCTGACTTTGCTTGTACGCTGATCAAGCCTCACCTTTATCCTGTTGGTTTCCTTGCTTTGACTGGTTGTAATCTCAGCACTTAACTGGGTTGGTGTTTCAGAAACCAATAAGCAGTTTAGCTCTTGCTCCGTAGCTTTGTTACAGAGTTGAATCGCCGTACCCAAACTGTTTTTAATTTTGTTAAAGAGTGGTCGCCAGGCTTGCACCCCCTTTTTTTCAGCAAATGAAAACTGTATTTGATAGATACGGTCAACACTGCTTTTTAGGCGGATTCTTTTAGTCAGTGTCTTGGCTTCATTTTTCCAATAGATTCCATGTCCAGGCTCATTGCCCTTATGTGCCTGGAAGCCAGTCGAGATAAGGGTCTTATGTGCTTGATCAGGGGTTAGGCTCAGTGACAGACCTTCTATAGTCAGCCCCGTTATCACCCGTCTAAGTTCCAGCTCCTGCGATATCCCTTTTTCATCAGCCAAGACAAGGTTGCCTGTAAGTCCACAATAGGCTGAAAGTGCAATCATTGCTGTTGCAGTGATGTTATGTGCGGTGCGTTTACGGAGGGTGTGTATACTCATTTGCTTCTCTGCTGGATAGAGGTGAATAAACCAAATTTGTAGTCTATCTTATTTATAGTGATTTCTGTATGCCTCGGCTGGAGGCTGTTGAGTAAGTGGCATC
Source organism: Gammaproteobacteria bacterium (assembly GCA_024275295.1). Classification (GTDB taxonomy): domain Bacteria; phylum Pseudomonadota; class Gammaproteobacteria; order Chromatiales; family Chromatiaceae; genus WFXD01. Next base: position 12,701 of record JAJRZI010000033.1, read on the forward strand.
CATGAGTGCATGGCTCTTGACAATTGTCGATTCACCAACAATAATGTTGGTATATTGTAATTTTAAGGTAAATGAGAGGTTGATATGTTAAATCTTACTGATAAGCGAGTTGCCATATTCTTTCTCATTTTTGCACTAACTTATGGTATGGCTTTTGCCGGTGGTGCGGAGCAGACTACAGGTCATAAGGTCGGTATGCAGGATTGGGTCTTTACCCCTGCAGAATTAACCATCCAGGTTGGTGATACGGTAACCTGGTTAAACGATGATGATACTAATCATGATCTGGCCTTCTATTAAATAACGCCGGCAGATGCACCAACACGTGAAAAGCCTCAGAAAGTCAGAAAGAGCAAAGAGTTTGCGCTCTCTTTTGATCAGGCTGGGGTTTTTAAATATGTCTGCACGATCCATGAAGATTATGATATGAAAGGTGTTATCGTTGTTAAATAGACGGGGATATAGTGTCAACATGTAGTAGGTTGTGCAGGCATTAATGCCTCACCAAACAGGCAATGCATGGAGGTTTTGTTATGAGTTATCAACTACCTGAACTACCATATAAGTATGATGCCCTGGAACCCCATATATCCAGGGAGACCATAGAATTCCACTATGGGAAACACCATCAGACCTACGTTACAAACCTGAATAATCTGGTCTCTGGCACCGAGTTTGAAGGGCTTGCGCTTGAGGATGTTGTAAAACAGGCATCTGGTGCAATCTTCAATAATTCAGCCCAAATCCTGAATCACACTTTTTACTGGAACTGTCTTGCGCCATCGGGTGGCGGTGAGCCTGGTGGTGATTTGGCGCAGGCAATTGTTAATGCCTTTGGTTCATTCGATACCTTTAAAGAGAAATTCACTGCATCTGCTGTAGGTAACTTTGGATCAGGTTGGACCTGGTTGGTAAAAAGCAGTGATGGCAGTGTGGAGATTGTGAATACATCGAATGCAGCGACCCCACTTACTCCAGGCAAGCAGCCGCTGTTGACCTGTGATGTCTGGGAGCATGCCTATTATATCGATTATCGGAATGCCCGCCCCAAGTATGTAGAGGCTTTCTGGAATCTGATTAATTGGGACTTTGTGGCGCAAAATTTTGCTGCGTAGTTACTATGCAAAATGATCTTGAAAAGATTATAAGACCGGAGGTTGAATGATATGAGTAAAGAATATGTACAGACATATATCTGCCCTACATGTAATAAAAGAGCAAGTGGTCGTGGGCACATGTGTCACCCATTCGAAGGCGCTACTCCATTTGAGTGCGAGTTTTGTGAAAAAACCGTGGATAACCCAAGACATGTTTGTTCATCCATGCTGGATAAGATTGAGTATATTTGCAAGAACTGTGGACGCCTGGCGGTATACGATTCCAACCTCTGCCAGCCGCAGCCAATTGATACAGATTAGTGTACAGACAGGTCAGCCTGGAATATCTAACTCTTTCAGGTTGGCTCTGCGTAATAGATTTACGAGGAGACAACTATTATGAAGCGATACCTTATTCTGGGTTCTGGTGTTGCAGGCAGAAGAGCAGCTAAAGCGATCCACAGAAAGTCAGTGGATAGTGAGATAACCATTGTTGAGGAGCAGGACAATCCTTTCTATGCGCGACCTATGCTGGGTGAGCTTTTTGGCCGCAAAACTGGCGCAGTGCAGAGTGCCGCAAAAGAGAAAGAGCAGCTTTCTGAGCTGGGCATTAAATTCAAGACGGGTGCAAAGGTAAAAGAGGTTCGTCTGCATGAGCAGACAGCACTTTTAAATACGAGTGAGCTGCTCTTCTTTGACAAAATGCTGATTGCCTCAGGGGTGAGAACTACCCGTCTGGCTTGTGATCAGGGAAATAGTGCCGGTGTTGTCTATATGGATAGAGTGGAGGATATTCAGGCACTGGGTTCAAATATTGATGCAGTAAGAAAAGCGGTTGTTTTTGGAGCAAGTTATCAGGCCTTTGGCGCACTCAAAGGGCTGCGCAGTCTGGGTATTGACTGTTCACTTGTCATTCCTGAAGAGCGGTTGTGGAGCCAAAGCCTGGATGTGGTTGCTTCAAATATTCTTGAGCAACGCCTTGGCCAGGAGAAGATAACCGTTATAAAGGGGGCCAATATTGAATTCCTGGAGCAGGATGCGGATGCCCTGCGCAGTGTCGTGGTTACAGGCGGTAAGAAAATATCAACAGACCTTCTGGTCGTTGCAGCGCCACAGGAGCCTGTACTGGACTATCTGACATCAGGTGGGTTGGATACAGATCGGGGTATCCTTGTTGATGCGGGCCTGAAAACAAGCGCCCAGAATATATTTGCAGCAGGAGATGTGGCTCAACTCTCTACTGAATCAACGGTGGCCCCGAATGCACAGGCGGGATGGCTTCGTGCCTGGAAACAGGGGAATGTTGCCGGTGAGAATATGGTGAGTGGTGATGTGAATGTCATCTATGATGGCATACCTTCAATACGAACCAGGGTGTTTGATCTGGATCTCGTGTGTCTCGGTTTAAGTCGCGCAGAGGGAGAAGGTATTGAAGCAAAATCTGGAGACTACCCCTATGAAGAGATGCCATACGTCTATAAAAAAATAATCTACAAACAGGGTAGGGGTGCAGGTGCGATATTTCTTGGTGACGTGAATGAAGCGGGGGCGGTTGAAGAGTGGATACGCAAAGGGATACCTGCAAGGGAGTGTGACCAGCAGGTGCTGGATAATATGTTTAAACTGCAATACAAAAGTTCTGCAGCGTATGGAGTGTTATGTCCGGTATGTAAATTTCATATGCAGATTGACAATAAAGCGGAAGAGGGGGCAATTATTACATGCCCTGCTTGCGGTATAGATTTTAAGGTTGAGCGCTTGCCGAATGGTGCATTTCACGCGATACCTGTATAAATCAATAGTTATATACAGAATCAAGTGACATAAAAACAGATAGCTGATTATTTGATAGAGGATAAATTCATCATGGCATCCAGAGAGTGCAACGCTGTTGTCAGTGAGCCGGTTTTTGTCACGAGTGAAACAATGATTCTCCGTATAACGCCGGATGGCTGGGAGTTGCCAAATTATAAGCCCGGACAATTTACAGTACTTGCATTGCCGGGCAGTGCTCCCAGGACAGAGCTATCAGACCCGGAGTCTGAAGAGGAGAAGCGAAACCCAGATAAGTTTATTGCCCGTGCATACTCTATCGCCTCATCTTCAAGACATAAGGAGTATCTGGAGTTTTATATCACACTGGTTCGTTCTGGATCGCTGACCCCTCGCCTGTTTGCCTTGAAGCGTGGCGACAGGATTCATCTGGGGTCAAAGATGAGTGGTACGTTTACCCTGAATGAGATACCAGAGGAATCCAATGTCATTCTTATGGGGACAGGTACAGGCGTCGCCCCCTATATCAGCATGATCCGAACCTTTCTTACGCCAGGGACAAGCAGAAAGTTTACCGTGGTTCATGGGGCCAGACACTCCTGGGATCTTGGTTATCGCTCGGAGCTGACGGCATTGATGCAGATGGTTGGGAATTTTTATTACCTGCCCATCATCAGCAGGCCGACTGAAGAGATCATCCCATGGGGAGGAGAGACAGGATATGTGCAGAACAGTTGGGAACGAGGCCTGGTAGCGAAAGAGTGGGGCTTTCAGCCAACACCTGAGAATAGCCATGTTTTCCTGTGTGGCAATCCGGGAATGGTTGAGGATACATTAAGCCTGCTGGAAAAAGATGGCTTCAAAGAACACTCACGAAAAGATCCCGGTAAGGTGCATCTTGAGCGTTATTGGTAGGCCTGATAGAGAGCGGTCAATCATGATCGGTACAATCCGTTGTTGACTGCTTTATCTTTGACCACTCCTTTCTTAACGCTTCCAGCTGCTTTTTATAGGCGCCGGCATCACCATAGTCAACAAAACGCTCTGTTAAATAGTGTGGGTCAGGTGTGCGTTGGGCATGTTTTATTGGGCACCAGTATTTTTCTGTTCTTGCGCTGATCTCACGCAGATATTCAATAAGTCCATTGACATATCCGCAATAGGTGCAGTGTATTTTCTCAATAAAATTCAGATAAGCCAGATGTTGGCGATCAATAATGAAATAGTCTGCCCGCTTTATGCGTGGGATTTTGTAGATGCAAAAGCAAATATGTTGATAGAGGGTTACTGCAATATCCAGTGCTACAAAAAGAACAAACAGGCTATAGATGATGGGCGTGGTGAGTACATGACGGATTCGTGCATGGCGCAGGTATGTCCAGACTCCTGTGCGGTGCTGTAACTGTAAACGCTTTACACCTTGCTCAAAACGTACCCGGCCTTGCTCCAGGGTGTACTTGAAAAGCTTTCGCTTTTCATTAAGCAGACGGTCAATTTCCTCTTCAACTTCCGCCTGTAGCGTATGCAGGCGATCAAGAACGTCGTCTAATGTGGATTTAGTCATAGATTATCTGCCCAATGCTCAATGTCATTATAAAATAAAAAATCTGCTCAGAAGGTTGACCTTGGGCCGCTGTTGCCGGTTGGGTAATGCGCTCTATTTGCGCGCTATGATGACCATTTGATGGCAATGATAGGGATCTATTTTTTCCAAGCTTGGCTGCATAAAATTAGGGAATGGGTATAAACCAAATCCGTACCCTTTGACCTCTCTAAAACCAAGTGTTCTAAAATAAGAGATCAACACGCGATAGCTGAAAATGACCAAGTGGCGGTGAACGGGTGTGTCGATTTCGGTATCGGGTTGCAAACTCTCATGGCTGACTTTAAATATCTCTTCATGCTTAAGCAACTGATCTGAATCCGGGTGTGGCCCGGTTGATGGCATCTTGCCCAGCAGGATCAACAGAGCAGTAAAATAGGTGCTGATATTGGGCGTTAATATGATCAGGCGGCCATCTTGATCCAGTATTCGATAACACTCCTTTAAATATCTACATGGGTTTAACAGATGCTCCAGTACAGACAGGCCATAAACACATTTGAATTCATTGTCTGGAAATTGAAGCGCTCTGTTCAGGTCTCCCTGCACCACATTCAAATGCTTCTTTTGTGCTTCAAGTACCAGGGTTTTGTTCCATTCAATGCCATAATAAGAGACCTTATCAATATCCATCATCTCTTTTAGAATGTTGTATTTATGCCCATTATGTGCGCCGCAATCCAGGCACTTACCACCCTCCCGTAGTGAATTTGCTATCTATCTATGAGCCAATGAATAGGCCTCATGCATGGTTCTTCGGTAGAGGTTTTTAAAATATCGCTGAAACATTGTTTGGCGTCATTTTTCGGCTTGATGGAGCTGCATAAAAAACCATTCTACTCTATAGCCATATCTCTAAATCAGTTTTTTATACCAGTGCGACAATCGGCCATCTGCCTGCCAGGTGACTGTTTTGATACAATGACAGCCTGTAATATTGGACTGAGTCCCTCCTACTTGTTTTCTATACTATAAAAGGTGTTCAATTGACGCTACTGCCTGCCGCCTGCTGTATGAAAAAAAGAATGAGAAATTGATGAGGAAATTATCCCGTATTTTGCTGCCCATTATCGTACTGGCAGCCTGTATCGCCTTTGCCTTTTTCTTGATTAAGACTGCGCCATCGCCCCAGCGGAAACCCTCAAAGCCTGTTGTCCCCATTGTTGATGTGCTGGAGGTTAAGTCGTCTGATTATCAGGTTGTGGTGACCTCTACCGGGACTATAAAACCTCATATTCAGAGTGATCTTGTCTCAGAGGCTGCAGGATCTGTGGTCTATGTCTCCCCGCATTTTACCAATGGGGGGTTTATTGAGCAGGGTGAGGTGTTGGTGCGCCTTGATCAGGCGGAGTACCGGTATGCCGTTGCAAATACCAGGGCTGCCTTGTCGGGTGTCAAAGCCCGTCTGCTGGAGTTGGATACCACGGCAGATAATCTTAAAAAGAGCCTGGCAATCGAAGCTCAGCAGTTGGCTTTGGCTGAAAGAGAGTTCACGCGTCACAGCAAGTTGCGCAAACATGGCACGGTATCCCAGAGTGCCCGGGATCAGAGTGAACGGGAGTTTCTGCTGCGTAAATCTTCATCACAGGGGTTAAAAAACAGCCTTGGGCTGATCCCCGCCCAGCGGCAGATTCTGCAGGCAGAATTGCAACTCAAGCAGGCACAGCTGGCATCTGCCCAGTTGGATCTGGATCGCACCCAGATCAAGGCACCCTACACGGGGCGGGTGTTGGAGCAGCGGGTGGATTTGGGACAGTCGGTATCCAAAGGCTCGGTGCTGGCGGCCATCTATGCGGTGGACTATGTTGAGGTGCGGCTACCGATCAACGATCGGGAGGCCTCCTTTTTGACCCTGCCAGAGGGGCAGAAGGGTGAGTCACAGCTGGAGGTGATTCTTTCTGTCTCTATTGCGGGTAGCGATTATCAGTGGCGTGGGCGGATTATGCGTACCGAAGGGATGATTGATGTCCGCACCCGCCAGCTGTTTCTGATTGCACAGGTGGATCATCCCTATACCCACGCTTCGGATGGCAACCCCCCCCTTATGGTTGGGCAATTTGTAGAGGCGAAAATCCCGGGTCGGCTGTTGCAGGATGTGATTGTACTGCCGCGCAAGGTGATTCGTGCTGCCGATGAGGTGTTGGTGATAACACCGGATAATCGCATTGAACGCCGCAACCTTGAGGTGGCATGGCGGGATCAGGCCAGTGTGGTTGTGCGTGCCGGATTGCGTGCAGGGGATCGGGTCTCTCTGACGCAGTTGCCTTACGCGCCGCAAGGTTCCCGGGTCAGGATCAGTGGTGCTGCCGATAGACCTTCCAAAGCTGTAAACAGAGACAGTAAACCTGCTGGAGCGCAATAACGTGCATGGAATGATTGCATGGTTTGCCCGTAACGGCGTGGCGGCCAATATCCTGATGGCGACGATCCTGCTGCTGGGAACCTGGTCGGCACTGGAGCGTATTCCGCTGGAGGTTTTTCCTGCATTTGAGCGTGATGTCATCAATGTTGCCGTCTCATACCGTGGAGCCACGCCGGCTGAAGTGGAGCAGGCGGCGGTCATCCGCATTGAAGAGGCCATTGCAGATCTCTCAGGCATTGAGAAGATCAACTCCTCTGCCATGGACAGTGCAGGCATGGTGCAGATTGAGGTGGAGAAGGGAAGTGATCCCAGGGTATTGCTGGATGACATTAAGAATAAGGTGGATGCCATCAACTCTTTCCCCAATGAGGTGGAACGCCCCATCTACAGTCTGCAGGAGTTTCATCGGGAGGTGATCAGTGTTGCGGTATCTGCTGATCTGCCAGACCGGGAGCTGCGACGATTGGGTGAGCAGGTGAGGGATGACCTGATTGCGCTACCTGAGGTGAATATTGTTGATCTGATGGGTGTCAGGGCCTATGAGATCTCTGTCGAGATCAAAGAGCAGACCTTGCGACGCTTTGGTTTGACCTTCTCGCAGGTGGTGGAGGCGATCCGCCGCTCATCGGTTGATCTACCTGCGGGCGCCATCAAAAGTGAAGGCGGCGAGATTATGCTGCGCACCAAGGGGCAGGCCTATAGCGCTGAGGACTTTGCCCGTATCAGTATTGTAACGGCCAGTGACGGCAGTCGTCTTACCCTGGGTGATATCGCCCATATCCACGACGGTTTTGAAGAAAATCCGCTCTATGCCATCTTCAATGGTCGGCCTGCTGTCTTTATTGAGGTCTACCGAACCGGGCAACAGAATGCGATTGAGGTGGCCCGTGCCGTGCGGGAGTATGTGGCGGCCAGCAAGGGACGCATGCAGGAGGGGATAGCCCTTGGCTATTGGCGTGATCGTTCACGTATCGTCAAGCTGCGTCTGGAGACACTGTTCAATAATGCCTGGCAGGGTGGGTTGTTGGTCTTTCTCTGTCTGGCGCTGTTTCTGCGCTTGCAGGTGGCGATCTGGGTCTGTGTGGGTATCCCGGTCAGCTTTATGGGGGCGCTGCTTTTGATGCCAGAGCTGGGTGTTACGCTCAACATCATGAGTCTGTTCGCCTTTATTCTGGTGCTGGGTATCGTGGTGGATGATGCCATCATCACGGGTGAGAATATCTACTCCCATCTAAAACGGGGTGAGAGTGGTATCTCAGCGGCGGTAGAGGGGGCGCAGGAGGTGTCCGTCCCCGTGACCTTCGGTCTGCTCACTACGCTGGTGGCCTTTCTGCCCATCATGTTTTTGAGCGGTTATCGCGGGCCAATCTTTGCCCAGATTACCCTGGTTGTTATCCCTGTACTGCTCTTCTCCTGGGTTGAGTCCAAGCTGATTCTGCCATCCCACATGGCGCGTGTTCGGATTGGCAATGAAGAGTCTCCGGGGCGCTTTCAGCGCTTTCAAGAAGCCACGGCTGATGGTCTTGAACGGTTCATTCTGGCCTGCTATCGACCGCTGTTGGAGTGGATGCTCAATCGTCGCTATCTAACGCTGGCGCTGTTTATTGGCCTGTCACTTGTCGTAATGAGTTATGTGGTGAGCGGCCGTTACGGCTTTACCTACTTCCCACGGGTGCAAAGTGAAACGGCGCGTGCCACCCTGCTTATGCAGACAGGAACCCCTGAGGAGACAACGGCCAGATATATCAGCCGTATGACAGCTATTGCAGAGGATTTGAAACAGAAATACACCGATCCTGTGACCGGGGAGTCGGTGATCCGAAATGTGCTCACCAGCGTGGGCTGGCGGGCAGGCCGCAAGCCCCGCAATGGAAACCCGGAGCTGGGACAGGTCAGCCTGGAGCTGATGCCGCCTGAAGAGCGAACATTGCCGATCACCACAACCGAGCTGGTCAAGGAGTGGCGTCAGACCATTGGCCCTATAGCGGGAGCTAAGGAGCTTAACTACCGTGCAGAGATTGGTCGGGGTGGTGATCCCATCAATGTGCAGCTGATGGGGCAGGATTTCAAGGTATTGGGTGAGGTTACCTCAGCGATAAAGACGCAGCTGGAACAGTATGACGGGATCTTCGATGTTCAGGATACCTTCGAGCAGGGACAACCTGAAATCACCCTGGTGATTCGCCCGGAGGCGGAACTTCTGGGGCTATCCGCAGTTAATTTGGGGCGACAGGTGCGGCAGGCTTTTTTCGGTGCAGAGGCGCAACGTATCCAGCGGGGGCGTGATGATGTGCGTGTGATGGTGCGCTATCCACGCGAAGAGCGCCGTTCTATGGCAACCCTGGATGCCATGCGTATTCGCACCACTGATGGCCAAGAGGTGCCCATCAGCAATGTGACGGATATTCAGCTGGGCAGAGGTTTTGCCAAGATCCGCCGGATAGATCGTCAGCGGGCGGTCAATGTGACTGCAGATGCCGATAAGCAACGTATCAATCTCCCACGCGTAATGCAGGAGTTGCGGCTCTTTTTCGATGAGCTGCTGCAGCAATATCCCGGCGTACGTTACAGCTTTGAGGGCGAGCTGCGAGAGCAGCGTGAATCCTTTGGTAGTCTTATCTACGGTGTTCTGTTTGTCTTTTTCAGCATCTATGTTCTGTTGGCTGTGCCGTTGCGCTCCTATCTGCAGCCACTGATCATCCTGATGGTGATCCCTTTCAGTCTGGTCGGCGCCATCTTTGGCCATGCCCTGCTGGGAATGAATATCAGCCTGCTCAGTATTATGGGCATGCTGGCGCTGGCGGGCGTGGTGGTCAACGACAGTCTGGTGCTGGTTGATTGGATCAATCGTCAACGAAGATCGGGTATGGCGGTCGCTGAAGCGGTGCGTACGGCAGGTGTGGCGCGTTTTCGTCCGATCCTGCTCACCTCGCTCACCACCTTTTTTGGGCTGGCGCCCCTGCTGCTGGAGAAGAGTACCCAGGCTCAGTTTCTGGTGCCGATGGCGGTCTCACTGGGCTTTGGGATTTTGTATGCGACTCTGCTTAGTCTGATTTTGGTGCCGGCAGGCTATCTGGTGCTGGAGGATATAAAAGGCTGGTTTTGTTCCTGGCGGGACTAAAGTGTTTTATTTGGAAGCCGGACTTTAGTCCTGCCGCTTAGCTGATCTCTCTGGGTTTGGAGTAGAGCCAATAGAGCAGCATCAAAAGTAGTAGCCAGCTGGCAGCCAGGTAGCCTGTGATGCCATCGTAGTTGCCGACAAGAAAGTCCCATTCGCTGCCAGGGGTGCTGGTAAATTTTTTGGTGCATTTGATGATGAGCACCCAGCCTGCATGCAGGCCGATGCAGTAGGCGATATTTCCGGTTCGTGCCCGTACCACGCCAAGAAATATACCGACAGCGAACAGGGCGATAAAGGAGTCAAAGGTTGCCCAGTAGCCAAATTTCCAGAAGGCTCCACCAAGGATTTGCAGCCCACTCAGCCAATCTACAGACCCGGTTAGCCGTACAGGATCGATAAAATGTACTGCAGCATAGAGCAGGCTACTGAATATGATGGCAGAAAATGCTGAGCCATTGCGACGGATGGCCTGATACATTGCGCCACGGAAAAAGGTCTCTTCGATCAGACCGATCAACAGCCCGCCGATCAACCCGCTGATGAGCGTTTTTATCAGAACAAACAGGAAATCATCATGAATAGGGTCGAGTGTGCGCACCCCAAGGCTGATTAGAACAGCCGATAGAATAGCCAGAATCAAGATCCCGTAGAGCCACCCAATGAATATTTTATGCAGATAAATGGGGCGCGGCAGCCCGAATCAAAGGGCTTTTCGGTTGTAGAGACCCAGCCAGCTGATAAGTAGAAAAAAGCCGGGCAGGGCAATCAATTTTCCCACCCTGGTCACCTGTTTGTGAGCAGGGAGTTCCAATAAACCATCAAGCAGCAGATGGAGGGGGTAGTGGATGAGGGCGCTAATCAGAAGGCAGCCGGCCAGAAAGCCTGTGAAAATAGCAAATGCCCGCATGCAGAGAATGTCCCGTATATTAAAGGTATGTAAAGGGGTTTTTTGTGTTGCCAACCTGAAGTAAGCCCGTACAATATACTGTTCTGAATCTTAGTGCTATTGGCAGTAACAGATCGGATAGCGCAATAGCGATAAATTTAAGTGGTTAATCATTAGAATAGCTGGCCAGCAATAGGTATAATGCGCGGCTGGTCAGTTGGGGCGCCGCGTTTAAGGCGCTTCGGTAATTTGCGAGAGTGGCGGAATTGGTAGACGCGCTGGATTTAGGTTCCAGTGGGGTAACCCGTGAGAGTTCGAGTCTCTCCTTTCGCACCATATTTCCTGCCCATCCTGCGCCCTGCAGAATTTGTTGAAACCAGCTGTGATCTGGAGATGTGTGCAAGGTGGGTAGTAGTCGGTGCAAATTAGTACATTATGGAGGCGATAGCCGCCTGAGAGGTTTTTATGCAAGTTTCGGTTGAAGCAAAAGAAGGTTTTGAGCGGTGCATGACGGTAGAAGTGCCTGCGGAGCGGATTAATAGTGAAGTTGAAAAGCGGCTGAAAAAGATTGCGAGTACTGCGCGATTAGACGGTTTTCGTCCAGGTAAGGCTCCGATCTCTGTGATCCGTGGCCGTTATGATGGTCAGGTTCGTGAAGAGGTCTTCAGAGATATGCTGCAATCAACCTACTTCGAAGCCCTCTCTCAGGAAAAGCTGCAACCTGCTGGTGAGCCACGCATTGAGCCTTTGGAAAAGCCGCCTGAAGATGGTTTTGGTTATACCGCAATATTTGAGGTGATGCCTGAGGTAGCGCTGAAAGAGATGGCAGATGTCACTATAAAGCGCCCAGTGGCAAGGGTTGAAGAGACGGACATTGATGAGATGGTTGAGAAGCTGCGCATGCAGCGCGCCGCATGGACTGAGGTTGACCGTGCAGCAGAAGATGGCGATCAAATCATAATCAATTTCAAAGGCTACATCGATGATGAGCTATTTGATGGCGGCTCGGCTGATGATGTCCCATTGAAACTGGGTGCTGACCAGATGATTGATGGGTTTGAGTCAGGTCTGGTAGGCATTAAAGCTGGCGAGAGCCGCACCCTGGAATTGACCTTTCCAGAGGATTATCAGGCGGCAAATTTAGCGGGTAAAGATGCAAGGTTTGAGGTTGAAGCCACAAAGGTTTCAATATCTGAACTGCCTGAAGTCGATGAAGAATTTGCCAAGACGTTTAGCCCAACGGGCGATATTGCAGGGCTGCGAGGTGATATCCGTGCAAACATGGAGCGCGAACTCAACTCACGAGTAAATGCCAATGTTAAAGAGCAGGCCATGCAGGCTCTGCTGGACACCAATAATCTTGAAGTGCCTGTGGCCTTGGTTGAAGAAGAGGCGGGTAAGTTAAAAAACCAGGCAGAAGCTGAAATGGCTGAGCACGCTACAGCAGACAATCAGAAGCAGGAGCTTCCACTTGAAATCTTTATGGATAATGCCAAGCGCCGAGTCGCTCTTGGGCTGATCATCGGCGAAGTGATCAAAGTCAATAATATTGAAGTAAATGCAGGCCGCTTAAAAGAGAAAATTGAGCAGATTGCAGCTGATTATGAGGATCCTAAAACGGTTGTCGATTGGTACTACAGTAATAAAGAACAGCTGAGCCAGCTTGAAAATGTTGTGTTGGAAGAGCTGGTTGTGGATTGGGTGCTTGATCAGGTCAAGGTTGAGGACGAGCAGACCAGTTTTGCCGGGCTGACCAGCGGTGGCGCTTAGATTCAACAGTACAAACGCTTAAAGTAATCATGCAGATGACCGATAGAGGCAATATGGGTGCATTAGAGGCAACAAATTTGGGGTTGGTTCCTATTGTCGTGGAGCAGACAGCTCGGGGTGAGCGTTCCTACGATATCTATTCCCGGCTACTCAAAGAGCGCGTGATTTTTCTGGTCGGTCAGGTGGAAGACCACATGGCTAATCTTGTGGTTGCGCAGCTGCTTTTTCTGGAATCTGAAAACCCGGATAAAGACATTCATCTCTACATAAACTCTCCCGGTGGTTCGGTGACTGCAGGTCTGGCCATCTACGATACCATGCAGTTTATTCGTTCTCACGTCAGTACGCTATGTATTGGTCAGGCTGCGAGTATGGGCGCATTGCTGTTGGCGGGAGGGCAGGCAGGTAAGCGCTTTTGTCTACCGCATTCACGGACAATGATCCATCAGCCATTGGGTGGTTATCAGGGGCAAGCAACAGATATTGATATTCATGCCAAAGAGATTCTCCTGATCCGGGATCGTCTGAATCAGATTATGGTCAAACATACTGGGCAGACACTGGAAGCGGTTGAGCGGGATACTGAGCGGGATAATTTCATGAGCGCTGATGAGTCAGTAGAGTACGGGTTGATCGATAAGGTGCTTATGGAGCGCTCGTCCGGGTCTGAAGGTTCTTAAGCAGGTTGAATGATAAGGGGTCATGGCAGGGCGTGATCCATACGATGGTTTAATCTGGTATAAACTCAGATGATGTGCGGTTGGATTAACAAGCCACGGATCTTTTGAGAGAGGCAATGTTATGAGTGATGACAAACACGGTAAAAGTGATGACGGCAAGCTGCTCTACTGCTCATTCTGCGGTAAGAGCCAGCATGAGGTGCGGAAGCTTATTGCTGGCCCATCCGTGTTTATCTGTGATGAATGCGTTGAACTTTGCAACGACATTATCCGGGAAGAGATGCAGGAAGGGGGCGCGGAGGAGGCTAGCAGCCTACCAAAACCCCAAGAGATCAATGAAACGCTGGATCAGTATGTTATTGGCCAGGCTCCGGCCAAAAAAGTGCTGTCGGTGGCTGTGTACAACCACTATAAGCGTTTGGAGGTCTCATCAAAAGACGATGGAATTGAGATATCCAAAAGTAATGTGCTCTTGATTGGCCCTACGGGTTCAGGCAAGACGCTACTTGCAGAGACGCTGGCAAGATTGCTGGACGTTCCCTTTACCATTGCAGATGCTACTACACTGACCGAGGCGGGTTATGTGGGTGAGGATGTTGAAAATATCATCCAAAAGCTACTGCAAAAGTGTGATTATGATGTGGAGAAGGCCCAGCGGGGCATTGTCTATATTGATGAAATCGACAAGATTTCACGTAAATCAGATAACCCATCTATTACCCGTGATGTCTCTGGCGAGGGTGTGCAGCAGGCTCTGTTGAAGCTTATTGAGGGTACAGTGGCTTCAGTTCCACCTCAGGGTGGGCGCAAGCATCCGCAGCAAGAATTTCTTCAGGTGAACACGGGAAATATCCTGTTCATCGTTGGTGGTGCCTTTGCGGGGTTGGATAAAGTGATTCGTGACCGCTCTGAAAAAGGCGGCATTGGGTTTTCTGCTGAAGTGCGCAGTAAAGATGAGTCCAAAAAAGTGGGTGAAGTGCTTACTGGCGTTGAACCTGAGGATCTGATCAAGTATGGATTGATCCCTGAGTTTGTCGGGCGCCTTCCTGTCGTTGCTACCCTGGAAGAGTTAGACGAAGAGTCGCTGGTGCGTATCCTTGTCGAGCCAAAAAATGCCCTGGCTAAACAATACGGGCGGTTGTTTGAGATGGAGGACTGTGAGCTGGAGCTGCGAGACGACGCCCTGCATGCGATTGCCCGTAAGGCTATGGATCGCAAGACAGGTGCACGTGGCCTGCGAACAATCCTGGAGCAGATACTGCTGGATACCATGTACGATCTCCCATCAATGGAAAATGTAAGTAAGGTTGTTGTGGATGGGGCTGTTATTGCAGGAGATTCTGCGCCGTATATGATTTTTGAAGGTGGCGAAAAACAGCTGGCTTCTTCACTTGATAAGTAGCGTGTTTCCTGCGTAACAGAATAAATATAATACCAGTGGATGGAAAACAGTAATTCAGGGTTGAAGAGTGTGTAGATTGCCCCCACCATTACCTCATGTTGCGCGAATTGAGCAGATCATCTAATCTGCTCAATTCGCGCTGTTCTAGCCTTTAAGCATGTCTTGATTATTATAAAAAGGCCACTTCTCAAGTTGCAAAATAGTCTGGGGAGGTTCCCAGCTGTTAGGAGGAAACCCCGTGTCGGATCAAGAAGATAAAGCTTCCGAAGTTGTTATTGCGTCTATAAATGCTCTTCCAGTACTGCCGTTGCGGGATGTGGTGGTTTATCCCCACATGGTCATCCCTCTTTTTGTCGGGCGTGACAAATCAATAAAAGCACTTGATGCAGCAATGCAAGAAGATAAGCAGGTTTTGCTTGTTGCGCAAAAGAGCGCTGATGTTGATGATCCCGGCGAAGATGATATGCATAAAGTCGGCACACTGGCGAATATTTTACAGCTGCTCAAGCTCCCGGATGGCACAGTGAAGGTTTTGGTTGAGGGCGGCGAGCGCGCAAAGGTGGTTAAATTCATCCAAACTGAAGAGTGTTTTTCGGCGCAGGTCAGCTCCATTCAGGATGAAACCCAGCTTGATGAGCGGGAAGAGGAGGTGCTGATGCGCTCTGCAGTCAGTCTCTTCGATCAATATGTCAAATTGAATAAAAAAGTGCCTCCTGAGGTCTTAACCTCACTCTCCAATATTGATGATCCTAGTCGACTGGCCGATACACTGGCAGCGCATATGGCGCTTAAAGTGGAGGAGAAGCAAGAGGTGCTAGAGATGTTTGGTGTGCGTGAGCGACTTGAGCACCTCATGGCATTGATGGAATCTGAGAACGATATTCTGCAGATGGAGAAGCGTATTCGTGGCAGGGTAAAGCAGCAGATGGAGAAGAACCAGCGTGAGTATTATCTGAATGAGCAGATGAAGGCTATTCAGAAGGAGCTGGGTGATCTGGATGAGGTGCCCAATGAGCTGGAAGATATGGCCAACCGTATTGATAAGGCGGGTATGACCAAGGAGGCCAAGGATAAGGCTCAAACAGAGCTAAACAAACTCAAGCTGATGTCTCCCATGTCTGCTGAAGCAACCGTGGTGCGTAACTATATAGATACGTTGATCAATGTGCCGTGGAAAAAACGCACAAAAATCCGTATGGATCTTGGCGGCGCTGAAGATGTTCTTGAAGCCGATCACTATGGGCTTGAAAAGGTTAAAGAGCGCATCCTTGAGTACCTTGCTGTCCAGCAGCGGGTACGCAAATTAAAAGGCCCAATTTTATGTCTGGTTGGCCCTCCAGGTGTGGGCAAGACATCGCTGGGTAAATCTATTACGCGTGCTACAAATAGAAAATTCGTACGCATGTCGCTGGGCGGTGTGCGTGACGAAGCTGAGATTCGTGGCCATCGGCGTACCTATATAGGCGCCTTGCCGGGTAAGATTTTGCAGAATTTGACCAAGGTAGGTACACGCAATCCATTATTTCTGTTGGATGAAATCGATAAGATGGCGATGGACTTCCGGGGTGATCCTGCATCAGCTTTATTGGAGGTGTTAGATCCTGAGCAGAATAACTCTTTTGGAGATCACTATCTTGAAGTGGACTTTGATTTGTCTGAGGTTATGTTCGTAGCGACCGCCAATACGCTCAATATCCCTGCGCCACTGCTTGATCGAATGGAGGTTATTCGTCTTTCTGGATATACGGAAGATGAAAAGGTGAATATTGCTCAGCGTTATCTGATCTCTAAACAGATGGAGAACAATGGGCTTAAAGAGAAGGAGCTGCATATTCGAGAGGCCTCAATTCGAGAGATTGTCCGCTATTACACCAGAGAAGCCGGTGTTCGTAATCTGGAGCGGGAGATTGCTAAAATTTGCCGCAAGGTGGTTAAAGAGATTCTGCTGAGAAAGGGCGGCAAACGTATCAACATAACCCCCGTCAATCTTGAGAAGTTCCTGGGTGTAAAACGCTACCGCTATGGCCTGGCTGATGAGCATGATCAGGTCGGACAGGTTACAGGTCTGGCCTTGACTGAGGTCGGGGGAGAGTTATTGCGTATTGAAACCGCAATCATTCCGGGTAAAGGGAAGTTTACCTATACGGGGCAACTGGGTGACGTTATGCAGGAATCCATTCAGGCTGCTACAACTGTGGTGCGCA
>JAJRZI010000034.1 GCA_024275295.1 Gammaproteobacteria bacterium
ATGATGCGCACTCAGCCAGTCCCGGCTGGGGCCACCCTCACGTGCGGTAATAATCTCTACGGTATGGCCGCTCTCCAATTGGTAAGTGAGCAGTACGATATGACCATCGACCTTGGCGCCACGGCAACGATGCCCCACATCAGAGTGGATCGCATAGGCAAAATCAACAGGCGTTGCTCCCTTTGGCAACTCAATCACCTTACCCTGTGGTGTCAGCACATAGGCCAGCACCGGCTCAAATTCTGATTTAAATCGATCAAAAAAGTCCTCTGCCCCACTCTCTTCATCTTTTAATTCAAGCCAATTACGCATCATGATAATGCGCCGCTCAAACTCACTGTCCTGCTTTTTACCCTCTTTGTAGGCCCAATGCGCAGCCACACCCAGCTCTGAATGCTGATGCATCTCATGTGTGCGGATCTGTACTTCCATGGTTTTGCCGCCCGGCCCCACGACTGCCGTATGCAGCGATTGATACATATTCGCCTTGGGGGTTGCAATATAGTCATCAAACTCGCCGGGAATATGTCGCCACAAACCATGAACGATACCCAGCACGGCATAACAATCGGCTACCGTATCGACCAACACGCGCACGGCACGCAGGTCCAATATCTGGTCAAAATCGATAGCCTTGCGCTGCATCTTGCGCCAGATGCTGTTGATGTGTTTGGGACGCCCGGTGATTTCAGCCTTGATCTTGTGTTAACGGAACTTGGCCTGCAGCATCTTGATAACATCTG
This sequence comes from Gammaproteobacteria bacterium, assembly GCA_024275295.1. Classification (GTDB taxonomy): domain Bacteria; phylum Pseudomonadota; class Gammaproteobacteria; order Chromatiales; family Chromatiaceae; genus WFXD01. The sequence goes on from JAJRZI010000034.1 coordinate 744, forward strand.
AGATAAAGTGCTCGCGCTCTACCCGACGCCCATCCAACTGGCCAGCCACCTTTTGATAGGCCTCTGGTTCCAGATACCGCAGCGCAAGATCTTCCAGCTCCCACTTGATCTGCCAGACACCCAGACGATTGGCCAGTGGCGCATAGATCTCTCTCGCCTCCAGGGCGACCCGCCGCCGCACCTCATCTGGATAATTCTTTACGGTGCGTAGCCCGTGCAGGCACTCCGCCAGGACAATCAGCACTACCCGAACATCATCTGCAATACTCAGCAGCATGCGCCGCAGATTCTCGGCATGCTCCCCGTCTGTCTCCTGGACAATATTCCGCTGGATGCCGGCCACCAGCCCGATGCGGGCCATATCCTCTACCATTCCCGCCACACCTTTACTGAAGCGTTCGCGCAATAGCTCCACATCAATCATGCTGGAGTTTAACGAATCATGCAGAAGGGCAGCCGCCAGGGTCTCATAATCCATCTCCAACCCTACAAGAATATCCGCCACGGACAACAGATAGCGCACCGTACACTCGCCCGACTCCTGAACATCTCCCTGATGGATGCGAAACATCAGTTCGCATGCATCGCGCAGCAGTTCCCGTTCACTTTCAGTGAACCGCTGGCCAACAGAGTGCATCCAGGCCTCTATAGCCTGTTCATCCAGCTGCTCATCCGCAGGAAGATTTGATACAACGCTTACCATGGGTTCTATGCTTTAGCTCATAATCAGACGTGAAAAGATCAGTCTAGCAGATGACTCACCAGTCCATCGGCCAGCTTTGGCTCAAACCAGGTGGACTTGGGTGGCATGATCTCATCAGCATCAGCAACCGCCATCAGATCATCCATGGAGACGGGAAAGAGCGCAAATGCCACGGCCATCTCACCACGATCTACAGGCCCTTCCAGACCTGATCGCCCCCGGATGCCACCCACAAAATCAATACGTGCATCGCGCCGCAGATCCTTGATGCCCAGAATAGGATCAAGTAGATTTTCAGTCAGCAGGCTGGCATCCAGCCTTGCTACCGGGTTACTTGTGCCCGCTGTCTGGGCATCTGATGGGATGCGATTTGAATGAAGTGCCAAACGATACCAGCGCCCCTTTAGATACATACCAAACTCACCTCTACAGGTTGTGCGATAGGGGTGTGTGCTGGGCGTCACCTGAAAGGCTTCCTCAAGCCTGTCGAGAAATTCCTGCTGAGTCAGACCATTAAGATCCCGCACCACTCGGTTGTAATCAAAGATATGCATATCGCAATGAGCAAACATCACGCTCAGAAAATAGTTGTATGGCTCATCGCCCGTATGATTGGGGTTGGCCGCTTTACGTTGGGCAGCCACTCTGGAGGCGGCGGCAGAACGGTGATGACCATCCGCCACATAGAGTGAAGGCATCGCATCAACAGTGCGGGTTATGGTATCGCAGGTTGCCTTGTCTGTGATCAGCCAGAGCTGGTGCATCACATCACCCTCGGCAATAGCATTCACATCAGGTGGCGCCTCTGCCGCCTTGGCCAGAATGGTATCGAGCGTCTTATTGGCTTTATAGGCCAGAAGTACCGGCCCCGTCTGGGCATTGAGGGTATCAATCTGACGCACCCGGTCATCCTCTTTTTCAGGGCGGGTGAGCTCATGCCGCTTGATACGCCCTGAGTCATACGCCTCCACGGAAGCCACTGCCACCAGCCCGGTCTGGACATGGGTATCCACCCAGATGCGATAGGCGTAGTAGTAGGGTTGTGGATCTGAGGAGAGGATGCCGCTGCCACGCAGGGAATCCATCATCTCTGTTGCTTTGGCATAGACCTCCGGGGCATATTGATCCACATCATCCGGCAGCCCGATCTCGGGTCGTGAGATATGCAAAAAGCTCCAGGGATGCCCTACCACCTTCTGTTTTGCCTCTTCCCTACTCAAGACATCATAGGGAGGCGCCATTACATCTTCAGCTCGTTCACGGGCTGGGCGCAGGCCAGCAAAGGGTTTAATCAAATACATAGTGATTTCTCATTTTTTACCAAGTTCTAGGAGTCTGTCGGATTTAGCGACGTATCCCTATAGAATAGGCTCATCGTACCAAGAAGAGATCGACATCACCATGTCAGGCAAATTCCAGCCCATCAATCGAGATACCGCGTACCTGTTGCCGCCCTCACTACAAGA
>JAJRZI010000035.1 GCA_024275295.1 Gammaproteobacteria bacterium
ATATTATGCGGCGGCATCATCTTCTGGATAACCGACTCTTTTCGTTCTGCTGAATAACGGTTCATTTCTCACTCTCTGTCGCCCACCTCAACTTCGATTACAATGGTCAAGTGGGGCGACATCTATCCTGACAGAGGGGGTAGCCTGCGAGGCTAAAGTCCCGCTTCCGGAGTGTATTATGATGAGGTATGGCTACTTGTGGTGCCGGTTCTCCACCAGGTGTTCAACCACGCTGGGATCAGCTAAGGTGGATATGTCGCCCAGCTGATCGACCTCATTGGTTGCGACCTTGCGCAGGATGCGACGCATGATCTTGCCAGAGCGGGTTTTTGGCAGCGCAGGTGCCCATTGGATGATGTCGATAGTGGCGATGGCGCCGATCTCTTTGCGCACCAGCTGAACCAGCTCCTGCTTCAATTCGTCTGACTCTTCAATGCCTGCCATCAGGGTGACATAGGCGTAGATGCCTTGGCCTTTTATGTCATGGGGGTAGCCCACCACGGCGGCCTCGGCCACCTTGGGGTGCAGCACCAGGCCGGATTCGATCTCGGCAGTACCCAGCCGGTGGCCGGAGACATTGAGCACATCATCCACCCGGCCAGTGATCCAGTAGTAGCCATCGGCATCGCGGCGGCAGCCGTCGCCGGTGAAGTACATGCCGGGATAGGTCTTGAAGTAGGTGTCGATGAAGCGCTGGTGATCGCCATAGACATCACGCATGATGCCGGGCCAGGGACGGGTTATGACCAGATTGCCAGAGCCTACGCCCTCAATAATATTGCCGTCTGCATCTACGATGGCGGGTTCAACTCCAAAGAAGGGCCGACTGGCGGAGCCGGGTTTAAGCGCATGGGCGCCGGGCAGTGGGGTGATCAGGTGGCCGCCGGTCTCGGTCTGCCACCAGGTATCGACAATGGGACAGCGGCCATCGCCAACCACATGGTAGTACCACTCCCAGGCCTCGGGATTGATTGGTTCGCCGACTGATCCGATCAGGCGCAGGGATTTGCGTGAGGTTTTTTTGACCGGCTCGTCACCCGCACGCATCAGGGCGCGCAGGGCGGTGGGCGCGGTGTAGAAGGAGTTGACCTGGTGGTTGTCCACTACCTGCCAGAAGCGTGAGTTGTCCGGGTAGTTGGGGACGCCCTCAAACATCAGGCTGATTGCGCCATTGGCCAGTGGGCCGTAGACGATGTAGCTGTGGCCGGTCACCCAGCCAACGTCGGCGGTGCACCAGTAGACCTCGCCATCGCGGTAGTCGAAGACATATTTGTGGGTGATGGCGGAAAAGAGCAGGTAGCCGCCGGTGGTGTGCAGAACGCCCTTGGGCTTGCCGGTGGAGCCTGAGGTGTAGAGGATGAAGAGTGGGTCTTCGGCATCCATCTCCTCGGCAGGACAGTCGTTGGAGGCATCCTGCATCAGCTCGTGATACCAGAGATCGCGCCCTTCAGTCCAGCCAATATCGCCGCCGGTGCGTCTGACGGTCAGCACGGTGTGCACGTTGGGGCAGGATTTCAGCGCCTTGTCGGTGTTGGCCTTGAGTGGGATCGGTTTGCCACCGCGCACCCCCTCATCGGCGGTGATGACGGTCTGGCAGTCTGAGTCGAGGATGCGTCCGCTCAGGGAGTCGGGAGAGAAGCCGCCAAATACCACGGAGTGGACGGCGCCGATGCGGGCGCAGGCCAGCATGGCGACGGTGGCCTCGGGAATCATTGGCATATAGATGCAGACCCGGTCGCCTTTTTTGACGCCGCGATCCTTGAGTACGTTGCCAAGCTTGCAGACCTCGGCATGCAGCTCACGGTAGCTGATCTTTTTATCTTCGGCGGGGTTGTCGCCTTCCCAGATGATGGCTGTCTGATCACCTCTTTTGTCGAGATGTCGATCCAGACAGTTGTAAGCGACGTTGAGCTTGCCACCTTCAAACCATTTGATCTCTGCGGTGTGGAAATCCCACTCTTGTACCTTGTCCCATTTCCTGAACCAGGTGAGGAATTTATCAGCCTGCTCAGCCCATAAACCATCAGGGTCTTCAACTGATCGGTTGTACATTGCTTCGTACTGCTCGGCATTAATGAGTGCATTAGCAGCGAAATCTGCCGGAACAGGATAGACCTTGTCGTCGGACATCTGCTTCTCCTTAAAATTATTTTAAGACCAAAGATCCAGTGTTTAGCTAAGCTTATCGTGAAAGCATTGAAGACAGAAGCGTATGCAGCATAAATTTTTTAGCCTGTTTTGCTATCCTGCTTTGAGGGTCTCTTTTGTCAGTCTGTACGCCTCATTGCCATGACAGAGGGTATGAGTGCCTGAATAGATTCGAGGGTGTTGTCTATTCTTCCTGCCAGTTCCTGTTCATCTTCTGATTCTGATATGGCGGTTGTCAGATCATTCAAATCCCGGATGATCTGGGTGGCTGTACCAATTACCCTTGTTGCGCTTTCGAGCCTGATTGACCTTGCTCTGTTTTCAGCTTCTGAGGTAACCGCTTTTACTGTTTTTACATGCATGGCCAAATCTGCTGTACGAGCGGAAATGCCTGCCAATGCCTCATCCAGCGCAGTTTTAAAAATATCGTTTATCGCATTTTTAGCGATATTATCCAGCTCTCCGGCAATAGCATTGGGTGACTGTATAATAAAATCATTCAATTGCTTTTGAGCTTCTACCCGCTCTGTAACGTCACCAGATTGTATGCTGTCAGTTGCAGTAGCCAATAGCTTATGTAATGTGCCAGCCCAATCTTCGAATGTGCTCAAGGAATCCCAGTTAATACTCATAGCCTTTTCTCCTCTTTAATGAGTTCACGAATTTCAATTATTGTTGCCGATAGTAGCCGGGTGTTGGGTGGCAGGCCATTATTAACCAAGGCGGCAAGTCCTGCATGTATATCAGCCCACTGTCGTATACCATCCCGTGATTTTTTTATAAGTGATATCTGATTGTTAATTCTCTGTTTGATGCGGTTTCGCTGCATGATGTATGGATCATAGCGATCACGCGTCATTTCAATCAGTGCATTGATCTCCTTTATCTCCTTAACCTTAGCTGCATCGGATGGATTTGCACTTAGATCTTTTTCCAGTAGCCTGCGCCTTCTATCCAGCTGGGTTCGGTAATCAACGATAGCAAGATTGTTGTTTTTGTTTAAAAGTGACTGCTGAACAGGTATGACCGATTGTGCCAGTAGTGATTCAAGGGCATCAAAATCTGCTATCAGGATTTCGGCTATCGCCTGTATTGCAGGGTCTGCTTTCCCCACGGCTTGTGAAAATGAACGTGCGGCCCGTACATTTGCAACAATGCCGTATAGACTCTTGGCTATAGCTACGTAATTGCTCGGGAGTGGAGGTGCTGACAGCGCGCCCAAAAAGCCATCGACAGCCCCTGCCAATTTTCCTGCATTGTCGCTGCCTGTGCGTCCTGCTTCTGTTATGTTGGCAAGTGAATCGGTGTAGTTGACAATGGCCTTCATGGCTGCGATTCGTACAGCAAGCTCTTTCCCTATCTTTTGTGCCTGGTTTTGTGCGCCTGCCTCGGTTAATGTCTTCTGCACATTGGAATCTGTTTTCAGGACGGCAGTATGTAATTCAGCAGTCGCATCAGCAAAGGGTTTTAGATTAGGAAGTGAGCATCCTGTGAGCATGGTTGTGCTTATAAAAAACACAACAGCGTAGTAGTGCAGCTTCGCTTGCATGGTTGTTCTCCTCATTATGTGATGTCGTCTGACATTACAGATCATCGTCTTGTTTCATCAATGGTTATTGGATGGGATGGTCGGATCTGTATTTATCTGTGTTTGAACTTTATAAGTCTTCGTCCTGATTTATCATGACCAATCTCAATGGATTGATCAGCTGAAATTAATTCCAGTACTTGCTCCTCTGTTGCATTTGCATAATGTGCTAATTTTTCAATGCTTCTCCATCTGAATTTTGGTGAAGCCAAAGCCTTATATATGCACCCTTTAATATGCTTGGTATCTTTTTCCCGCTCCTCTTCGGAAGCGATTGTTTTTATGATATTGCTCTCTTCTGCTCTTAATTCGTTTATCGTTCCTTTCAGGCTTTCAATCTCTTCCCGTAGCGGGTCAAGTTCTTTATCAATACTCTTAGAGAGTTCATTCAACTTAATATGGCTGTTTCCCCAACCAATATCGATATCGCGACCTTTCAATATCTCTGCTAGTTGCTTTTTGAAAATAAGTAAAATAAAGACAAGGACAACAACCAAAATAATGGGTGACTCAAGCGCCTTAATTAGCACCTCTTTCCATGCGATAACTGAGTGCTCACTTATTACAGCTTCAACAATCTCTTTAATTTGTGATTCATTCACCAATCATATCCCCCTAGGTTTGGCGGTCTTGTTCTGTGATAACCCTTCCTATAAGGATTGAATATGCCTCATATTCTTAAAAAATAGGGCAGCACTATTAAGATAACACCGATTATTATAAGCATGTACAGGTTCGATATAAAATAGGGGAATACACATAGAGTGATCCCGGTGAATAGCGGCATCACCGCCTTTTGTTTTCTCCCATAGGTAAAGAATCCGAGGCCGATTGCCCCAAATACCATTCCCCAAATAAGCAGCGATGTATCTTCCATTTTAGGATTTAGCGTTTTTTCTCATAGAGACTTCATGTTGTAAATAATCTGTTTTTTCCCGACTAAAATGAAGTCTCTATTGTAGGCTACAAACAGCGTTAAATAATGATGCATTAGTTACTTTACCTGAATGCAGAACATTCATTTAATAGGATTGTCTGTAATTCACTTTTATCTTCAATAGCATGTAATACAATCCAATCTTTTTCACGATATTTAATAATTTTATCACTGCTGTCCCGTTAACTTTCACAGCAAAGCCATCTGATTTATATTGAATTGTTTATCATGTATAGGATCACCTCGCAGCAAGGCCATCAAGTCACGTTTTTCAAATAAATTAAGCTGCAATAAACGAAGAATTTGC
>JAJRZI010000036.1 GCA_024275295.1 Gammaproteobacteria bacterium
CTATGGTTGATATCCTGATGTGCGGCGTACGCCTATTGGCTAAAAAACAACAGCTCAGCCCTCAAGCCCTGGCTACCCGCAAAGAGCTGGAGCAGCTGGTAACTGGCAATCAGGATCTGGCGTTTCTTAGCTGCTGGAAAAAGGCAGTTATTGGAAATGACCTGCAAAAGATTCTGGCTGGAAAACTCTGGCAACACTATATAAATGGTCAGGTTGGTTTAACCTAAAAAGGGCAGTTTAGACCTCAGCCATACAGTACTGCAGCGAATGCCACCAGTCGGGTAGCGCCAGCCCAAAGGCATCATTCAGTTTTGTGTTATCCAGCACCGACCAGGCAGGACGCTTTGCCGGTGTCGGATAATCTCTGCTGGGGATAGGCAACAGACGGCAATCAAATTCTGAGTTTTTTAGAATGGCCTGCGCAAAACCAAACCAGCTTGTCTGGCCTGCTGCAGTGAGATGATAGATGCCACGTTTTTCACCAAATCGCGCTGGTTCCATCTTCAGTTGAGAGGCGATCAGTGCCGTGACCTCTGCAATCATCCGGCTCCAGGTCGGACTACCCACCTGGTCATCCACAATCCGCAACTCATCCCGCTCAGCAAACAGCCGCAGCATGGTTCGAAGAAAGTTTTGCCCATGCTGTCCATAAACCCAGGCTGTACGAAATATCAGCACATCAGTAGCGACATCAAGCAGCGCCTGCTCACCCTGTAGTTTGGATCTGCCATAGACACCTGCAGGGCTGGTTTCATCATCCTCCCGGTAGGGGTGGCCGGAGGTGCCATCAAAGACATAATCGGTAGAGTAGTGAATAACTGCCGCACCCTGCCTGGCGGCTAGCTCCCCAATAATACCTGGGGCCACGGCATTGACTGCCTCTGCCACATCCGGCTCACTTTCAGCCTTGTCCACTGCCGTGTAGGCTGCCGCATTGACCACCAGTGTGGGTCTCACTTCATTGAAGGCCAGCACCAGGGAGTCAGGGTTGGCCAGATCAACAGCAAGTCTGGCATCCTTGTTTCGACCAGTAGCCACAATCCCACCCAAAGGCGCCAAGGTACGCTGAAGTTCCCAGCCCACCTGGCCACTGCTACTGATCAGCAATATACGTGGACGCTTCTGGCTCACAATCTATTCACCCCGGTACGGTGGCAGTCTATCCTCAGGGATCTCGTGCAGACAGAGTGCATCCCGATCCTTATCTGACAGAATGGGCGTCCCGGTCAATGGCCATTCAATCCCCAGCTCAGGATCATCCCAGCGCACAGAAAACTGGGTCTCCGGGTGATAGTTATCCGTACATTTATAACTAAACAGCGCTTCATCACTGAGCACACAATAGCCATGCGCAAATCCTTCAGGGACATAAAACTGATGCCTGTTTTTATCCGACAGGATTGCACCCACCCAGCGCCCAAAACAGGGGGAGCCACGGCGCACATCTACCGCCACATCAAACACCTCTCCTGAAATCACCTGTACCAGCTTGCCCTGGCCATGAGGGTGTTGCAGATGCAGCCCACGCAATACGCCATGCTGTGAAAAGGCCTGATTATCCTGCACAAAAGAGCCAGGCATGCCCTGTTCGACATAGCGTTCCTGCTGCCATGTCTCTACAAACCAGCCTCGTTCATCACCGAACACCCGGGGTTCAATCAGGAGTACGCCAGGTATATCCATCTCTATAATCTTCATGGGTAGGTGGCTCGATCACACAGCTCAAGCAGATATTGGCCATAGCCATTTTTCTCAAGCGCCAGGCCCAATGCTCTAACCTGCTCTCTATCAATCCAACCCATTGAATAGGCTATCTCCTCTGGGCAACAGACCTTCAATCCCTGGCGCTCTTCAATCGTTTCAATGAAGTTGCTTGCCTGCATCAGTGACTCATGTGTTCCCGTATCCAACCAGGCTGTACCGCGTCCAAATTTTTCCAGGCGCAACTTACCCTGCTCCAGATACAATCGATTGAGATCTGTAATCTCCAGCTCACCACGGGCAGAGGGTTTGAGGCTCGCTGCCAATTCAGTGACCTGACTGTCATAAAAATAGAGACCCGTAACGGCATAGTTGGATGCCGGGTTGGCTGGCTTCTCTTCCAGGCTGATGACTCTGCCTTCTGCATCAAAACCCGCTACACCATAGCGCTTTGGATCCTTTACCCAGTAGCCGAAGACTGTGGCACCCTCATTATGCTCAGCGGCCTGTTGCAGCACCTCCACCAGTCCGTGACCATAAAAGATATTGTCACCCAGTATTAGGCAGCAGGGCTGACCCGCAATAAAGTCCCGTCCGATATGAAATGCCTGGGCCAGACCAGCAGGTTCAGGCTGTACAGCATAGCTAAGCTGGATGCCCCACTGATGCCCATCCTCAAGCAGCGTCTTGAAGAGCGGTGCATCCTGCGGCGTTGTAATGATCAGAATATCCCGAATACCGGCCATCATCAGGATTGCCAGTGGATAGTAGATCATCGGCTTATCATAGATGGGCAACAGCTGCTTACTCACAGCACGGGTGAGTGGATAGAGCCGGGTACCGGAACCACCTGCCAGTATGATGCCTTTCATGATTTTCCCTATAGTTGACCCAATCGTTCGCCCAGGTAGCTACCATCCATCACACGTTTGCACCATGGGGTATTATCAAGATACCACTGCACTGTCGCACGTAGCCCGGATTCAAAGCTCTCTTGCGGTTCCCAACCCAATTCACGTTTGATCTTAGACGCATCGATGGCATAACGCCGATCATGCCCTGGCCGGTCTGTAACAAAATGTTTGAACTGAGCATGAGGCAGATGCACTGAGTGCGGCATGAGTTCATCCAGAATGGTACACAGCGTATCGACCACTTCCAGATTGGTCTTTTCGCTATTGCCACCAATGTTATAGACCTCACCCGGTATTCCAGCCTCCAGCACCCGCCAGATGGCACGACAGTGATCCTGTACATAAAGCCAGTCACGAATATTGCCACCATCACCATAGATCGGCAGCGGTTTACCCGCAATGGCATTTTGGATCATCAACGGGATCAGCTTCTCTGGAAACTGACAAGGGCCATAGTTATTGGAGCAGTTGGTGGTTATTACCGGCAACCCATAGGTGTGATACCAGGCTCGCACCAGATGGTCTGATGCCGCCTTGGATGCCGAATAGGGTGAGTTCGGGGCATAGGGGGTATCTTCAGTGAACAGACCTTCAGCCCCAAGCGATCCATAGACCTCATCGGTGGAGACATGCAGAAACCTGAAGGCTTCTGCCTGGTTTTTAGGCAGGCTCGAACAGTACTGCCTGCTGCGCTCCAACAGATTGAAGGTGCCGACCACATTGGTCTGAACAAAATCAGCCGGGGCATCAATAGAGCGGTCAACGTGGCTCTCTGCAGCAAAATTCACCACAGCAGAAGGTCTGTAACGTCTTAACAGATCAGAGACCAGCTCCTTGTTGCATATATCGCCCTGCACGAAGGTGTAACGATCACCCTCTTTGATATCCGCCAGGGTATCCAGATTGCCCGCATAGGTCAGTAGATCCAGATTGATGACTCTGACATCTCCCTGATTCATCAGCAGGTGAACAAAGTTACCCCCAATAAATCCTGCACCACCTGTCACCAATAACGTTTTCATGAGGCGCGCCCCCTTGTACCCGTATTTTGGGTACTTGTACCCGTATTTTGGGTACTTGTACCCGTATTTTGGGTACTTGTGCCCGTTGTTTGGGTACTTGTGCCCGTATTTTGGGTGTCAGAACGGAATATCATCATCAAAGTCGGCATCCGGCGCAGGAGCAGGTGAAGATGGCGCTGAATTTTGTGCCGGGCGGCCACCATTGCCTGTGCCCGTTGTTTGGGTAAACTGTGCACTGCCACCCGCACCACGACTATCCAGCATCTGCATCTGATCGACAACAATCTCGGTAGTATAGCGATCCTGGCCATTTTTATCCTGCCATTTACGTGTCTGCAGTTTGCCTTCAACGTAGATCTTTGAGCCTTTCTTGCAATACTCACCCACAATCTCACCCAGACGCCGAAAGAACACCAGCCGATGCCACTCGGTTCGCTCCTGCATCTCTCCGGTATTCTTATCCTTCCAGGACTCTGAGGTCGCCAATGTGACATTGGCCACAGCATTGCCGTTCGGCATGTAGCGCACATCTGGATCCTGCCCCAGATTACCGATAAGGATTACTTTATTAATGCCTTTTGCCATTACTTTCCCCTTACTCTAAATTTAATGATTTTGTAATCCGCCAAATCAGGCTTCATCCATAGAAAATTCATTCAATGCCGACGGGTCAATCGTCTCTGGATCTATCTTCAGATAGGCCACACCCTCTTCATTGACGATCATCGCCTCAACCACGCCAGCCACTGACTTAAGACGCAGAACCAAACCATCCGCCTCTTCGGCACTCAATGCACCTACGTGGAGCAGCTGATTGCGCAGGTTCTGTGGGCGGGCCATACCCGACGCCACCAGCAGCCACAATATCGCAGAAACGGCGCCAAACAGAAAGACCCCGTCAAACCCGAATGCACCATGCATCCAGCCGCCAAACACACCGCCGATAAAGGCGCCGGCAAACTGTGAGGTGGAATAGACACCCAGAGCCGTACCTTTGCTCTCTGCCGGGGCCACCTTGGATACCATGGAAGGCAACACCGCCTCCAGCAGGTTAAAGGCAGTAAAAAAGAGCAGCAATGCGACAACCAATCCGGTCAGTGAGGTATACAGAAAATAGAGGCCCAGCTGAGCCAGCGCCATAAGCAGGATTGCGCCCAGAAAGATCTCCTTCATCTTGCGCTTTTTCTCCGCCAAGATGACAAAGGGCAGCATCAGCACCACCGAACCCAGCAAGACGGGCAGGTAGACCTGCCAATGGGTCGCACTGGGCATGCCGATGTTATCACGCAATACCAACGGCATCGCCAGGAAGATCGAGGTAATGGTCATATGCAGCGTCAGGATACCGTAATCCAGCCGCAACAGATTGGGATTGGACAATACCCCGGCAAACTGCCCGGGGACAGGCTCTGCATCACGATGACGCTGGCAGTGCTCCGGTTGAGGCACCAGAAACAGTGTGACACCAATGCCACCCAGCGCCAATACCGCCGTTAGCCAGAAGATGCCAGGGACACCCATCCACTCATTGAACACCGGCCCCAGCACCAGGGCCAGGGTAAAGGCAGCACCGATACTCATGCCAATCACCGCCATCGCCTTGGTGCGCTGCTCCTCCCGTGTAAGATCAGCCGCCAGCGCCATGACCGCTGCCGCAATGGCGCCACTGCCCTGCAGGGCACGGCCAAAAACAACACCATAGATGCTATCGGAGAGGGCGGCCACAACACTGCCAGCAGCAAAAATAAACAGCCCACCCACAATCACCGGCTTGCGGCCAATACGGTCGGAGAGCATGCCGAAGGGGATCTGCAGCAGCGCCTGGGTCAAGCCATAGGCACCGATTGCAAGGCCGACCAGCATCGGTGTCACCCCCTCCAGCTCTTCCGCATAGAGGGCAAAAACCGGCAGAATCAGAAACAGACCCAGCATGCGCAGGGCGTAGATACCGGCCAGGGAAAATGTCGCCCGCTTCTCGGTCGCGGACATTCCGTTCTTATTATCTTTAGTCACTTCAGTATCTTTATTTCACATTCAGGGCGGGACTAAAGTCCCACTTCCGGTTTCAATCTTTTTTGGAAACGGGACATCAGTCCTGCCAAAGCTTTAACTCTTTGCGCACAAAATGGCAGACCGCGTATAGTAGCAGGTTCGCTTTTTTGTCGATACGCAACTCATGAAAAACATCCTGATTCGCGGGGCACGCACCCACAATCTAAAAAATATTGATCTGGATCTGCCCCGGGACAAGCTTATTGTCATCACTGGCCTCTCCGGTTCCGGCAAGTCATCACTGGCCTTTGACACCCTCTATGCCGAGGGGCAGCGTCGCTATGTAGAGTCGCTCTCCGCCTATGCCCGGCAGTTTCTCTCAATGATGGATAAGCCGGATGTTGACCATATCGAGGGGCTGTCGCCCGCCATCTCAATAGAGCAGAAAACCACCTCTCATAACCCACGCTCCACCGCCGGCACCATCACCGAGATCCATGACTACCTGCGACTGCTGTTTGCCCGCGCCGGCACACCCTGCTGCCCCACCCACAAGCAACCCCTTGAGGCCCAAACCGTCAGCCAGATGGTAGATCAGGTACTGGCGCTGCCTGAAGGGAGCAAACTGATGCTGCTCGCCCCAGTCGTTTCAGAGCGCAAGGGCGAACATCACAAACTTCTGCAAGAGCTGCAGGCCCAGGGCTTTATCCGCGCCCGGATCAACGGTGAAATCCATGAGATCGACAGCGCCCCGGAACTGGAACTGCACAAAAAGCACAACATCGAGGCGGTGGTTGACCGTTTCAAGGTACGCGCCGCACAGGGAAGTGCCAGTGCCGCGGGAGGCAGGACGCCGGGAGCGGCCGCTGATCTGCAGCTGCGTCTGACTGAGTCCTTTGAGACCGCACTGCGCCTGTCGGATGGTCTGGCCCGCATTGCCTGGATGGACGATAGCGGCCAAACAGAGCTGATCTTCTCCGCCAACTTTGCCTGCCCACACTGCGGCTACAGCATTGCGGAACTGGAGCCACGTCTCTTCTCTTTAAACAATCCCGTTGGTGCCTGCCCCACCTGTGACGGCCTCGGCATCGAACAGTTCTTTGACCCCGATATGGTTGTGGCCCAGCCCCATCTCAGCCTTGCTGGCGGGGCAGTGCGCGGTTGGGATCGACGCAATGCCTACTATTTTCAGCTCATCTGCTCCCTGGGGAGGCACTACAAATTTGATGTGGAGACCTGCTGGGAAGAACTTCCCAAAAAAATTCGTCAGGTGATCCTGTTTGGCAGCGGTGAGGAGGCTATTGAATTCAGCTACATCAATGAACGGGGCAACAGCAATGTTCGCACCCACCCCTTTGAAGGAATTATCCGCAATATGCAGCGCCGCTACCGGGAGACCGAATCCAATGCTGTGCGTGAAGAGCTGTCACGCTATATCTCCAACCAATCCTGCCCCAGCTGCAGCGGCACCCGGCTGAATGAGGCCGCACGCCACGTCTTTATTGCTGAGCATAATCTACCCAGCATCAGCAGCATGCCAGTAGGCAAGGCGCTGACCTTTTTTGAACAGCTGGCACTACCGGGCAAACGTGGCGAGATCGCCGCCAGGATCGTCAACGAGGTCAGTCAGCGGCTCCAGTTCCTGGTCAATGTGGGACTCGATTACCTGACCCTCAGCCGTAGCGCCGAGACCCTCTCCGGCGGCGAGGCCCAGCGCATCCGGCTGGCCAGTCAGATTGGCGCCGGGCTGGTGGGCGTCATGTATGTACTGGATGAACCCTCCATCGGCCTGCATCAGCGGGACAATGCGCGCCTGCTCAAGACCCTGACCTACCTGCGTGACCTGGGCAATACCGTGATCGTGGTGGAACATGACGAAGAGGCGATCCGAAGCGCTGATCATGTCGTCGATATCGGCCCAGGTGCCGGAGTTCACGGCGGTTACATCATCGCAGAGGGAAAGGCAGAGGATATTGAGAAGACAGCAGAATCACTGACCGGCCAATACCTCTCTGGGCAGCGCCAGATCAAGATACCGGAGAGCCGCACAGTTGCTGATCCAGATAGGCAACTGCGTATCCAGGGGGCATGCGGCAACAACCTGAAAAACATTGATGTTGAGATACCGGCGGGGCTGCTGACCTGCATCACCGGCGTTTCTGGTTCCGGCAAGTCCACACTGATCAATGATACCCTCTACCCGGCTGCCGCCATGCAGCTGAATGCCGCGGGCCACCGTAACTCAGCCCCTTGCTCCAAGCTTGAGGGGCTGGAGCATTTTGACAAGGTGGTCGATATCGACCAAAGCCCCATCGGACGCACCCCCCGCTCCAACCCCGCCACCTACACTGGTCTCTTCACCCCCATCCGCGAGCTGTTTGCAGCCACCCATGAGGCACGCTCCCGCGGCTATAATCCCGGCCGCTTCAGCTTCAATGTCAAAGGGGGGCGCTGTGAGGCCTGTCGCGGTGATGGCGTTATCAAGGTGGAGATGCACTTCCTGCCCGATCTCTATGTGATGTGCGATCTCTGCAAGGGCAAACGTTATAACCGTGAGACCCTGGAGATCAAATACAAGGGCAAGCGCATCAACGAGGTGCTAGCGATGACGGTGGAGGATGCGCTGGAATTCTTCTCACCCGTACCCTCACTCAAGCGCAAACTACAGACACTGATAGATGTGGGCCTCTCCTACGTGCAGTTGGGGCAGAATGCCACCACCCTCTCCGGGGGAGAGGCGCAACGGGTCAAACTCTCCCGTGAGCTGTCAAAACTGGATACCGGCAACACCCTCTACATATTGGATGAGCCCACCACCGGGCTGCATTTTCATGATGTTCAGCATCTGCTGGAGGTGCTGCACCGGCTGCGCGATCACGGCAACACCGTTATCGTTATCGAACACAATCTGGATGTGATTAAAACGGCCGACTGGGTTATCGACCTGGGGCCAGAGGGGGGCGACAAAGGGGGGGAGATCATTGCCGCAGGCGCACCGGAGCAGGTGGCTTCTGTTAAACGATCCTATACCGGGCAGTTCCTGAAGCAGATACTTGGTAAATAAAGCACAATCTCAGGGGATAAAAAAACCCACCTTTGATGGGTGGGTTTTTGGCTTCAGCTGATAATAAAATCAACCCCAAACCTCTTCCGAAATCTTCAAACGCTCCACCGGACTATCCTTCAGCAGGTGCTGCTCTACAATCTCCGTCACATCCTCAACTGTTACCTTGGCATACATGATGCCTTCGGGGTAGACCAGTACATTCGGCCCCTCTTCACAAGGCCCCAGACAACCTGTAGTGGTCACCTGAAAGCGGCCCCACAGCCCCTTCTCTTCAAACAGGCGACGAAATTCATCCACCAAAGGTGCGCCACCACGTGCGGTACAGGATCCTTTTGGATGTGCATCCGGACGGCTCTGGACACAGACAAACAGATGTTTTTCTGGTTTAGGCATATCAGTTCCCCCTACTCTAATTATTAAAAAATCTTATACAAACCGGATCAGCAATTATGCAGCCGCTTCTTTATTCCGCGCCAGCCACCACTGTGCGGCCAATTGGTAGGCCTCATCACGTTCAGTCACCTGCCCCAGGCCACGCAACACAAGGGCCAGTGTCCCAATCACTGCAGTCCGGCCATACTCATCATCCTCACGGCCTTCCCATACTGCCTTGAAGTGCTCAAGATCAAGGTTCTTCGGTACCACCTGATCTTCAACGGCCTCTTCAGCAGGCCACTCCTCTTCCCAGCAGATCCCATCACTCAGGCCATAGAGTTTGCAGGGACGACCCGGAATGCGCTCAAATTCACCGCTATCCCCCTGGATTGAAAGATTTTTATCCTGATTCAACAGCTGGGCCGCAGATTGATGAATAGGGGCATATTGAGCGTGGTTTACACCTTGCAGCATAAGCGTTGCTAAAAATGGATTCAGCATACGGGCGATGGTATGCATGGGTGAGCGCAGGCCCAGTTGCTTCCGATAACCGATCAGCTCCTGAACAATACCGGAGATATTGTCAACAGGCAGATAGGCAAACCCCTCCTGGCGGATCTTTGCAGCCGCCTGGGAAAGCAGACTACAGGGCGCTATCCCCAGCACCCGCAACGCCTGTGGGATATAGATCCGCTCATCACGGCGTGACAATCCATGCATAAATACCGGACATCCGTTGCGCGCAAGCAGCAATGCAGCCAGCAGAAACCAGGGAGGCTGCCTCCTCTTTCCTGCATAGGCCGGCCAATCCACTGCAACTGGCGGCAGGTCAACAGGTTGGGGCAAGTTCTCCCGCAGAGCCTGAGCAAAACCTGCGATCTCTTCCGGGGTTTTCTGTTTCAGCCGCAGCAGCAGCATAAAGGCGCCCATCTGCTGAGGCTCCACCTCATAACAGGCAATTTTAGCCATGGCTGCATGAGCCTCTTCCTGAGTCAAAGAGCTGCTTAATCTACGATCACGGCCAAGCTTCCTGATGTAACCGGCAAATGAGTGCTCACACGCCATAGGTCACTCTCATTGCACCGTGCTGGTTGATTCAAGCAGGAAGTCATAACAGTTATCCCTGTTTTTCTTGCTGCCTCTCAACTTCATGGCGGCACGGGGATGCTGGTTTAGATGTCCGCTGATGCCGTAGATATCATTGAAACCCCACTCGATCTTTTTGCGCAGTGGAACAAACTCCTCCTGGATAACCTTATACAGCGGTTTGGTATCAAACTTTGGATTCTACAGAAAATTGAGCAGCAGCTCCAGATTGCAGTTGCCTGCACCACGCCCGATACCATTGATCGTGGCATCCAGCAGATTTACCCCATCGATAATGGCCTGCTGGGTATTTGAGAAGGCCAGCTGCTGGTTGTTATGGGCATGAAAACCCAACTCCTTATTCGGGGCATGCTTCTTATACAGCTCGACATAAGAGGTGATCTGCTCAGAGTAGAAGGCACCAAAACTGTCAACAAAGTAGAGGTAATCAACCTCATCGACCTGATTAACCGCCTCCAGTGCTTCAATCAGATCATCCTGGATCACCGCTGAGGGCGCCATGATATTGATCGTAGTCAGGTATCCCAGATCTTTTGAGCGCCGGGCCAGATCAAGCCCTTTTTCAATATCAGGCACATAACAGGCGGTGCGCATCATATCGATCGGACTCTGATCCCTCGGTTGCAGCATATTGACATCCACCCTGCCCACATCAAACATCACGGCAATCAGCGGTGGATTTTCACACTCGTAGGAATCAACCACAGCCTTGATATCATCATCATCACAGAAATTCCATTTACCCCATTTATCACGCGGGTACTCATCGCTTTCGGCCAGCTTTTTGCCCAGCTCAATAATATCGACACCTGACTCGCAGGCTGCCCGATAGACTGCCTTTACAAAGTCATCGGTGAATTGGTAATTATTGATTAAACCACCATCACGGATGGTGCAGTCCAATACTTTAATCTCTTCTCGAAACATTTTCTTATCTCTCGCTTGCTTCCGAACCGGATCTCGGAAGCCGTCCGGCACAGCTAGTTCCCACACCCACGCTATTGGGAAAACGGGTGATTATTACAATTTGTTGCCTGCTAATCCAGATATGATCTCCGAAAAGTCATTAATTACAGGAAAATCGGCCACTTTTCTCACTGGCCCACGAGAATCAGGTTTAACCACCGCCAACAGCCAGCGAAAACCATACTCACGGGCAGAACGGAGTACCGCCAGACTGTCATCCACAAAAAGCGTGCGTTTCAGGTCAAAGGGTTCAAGCTGCTGCAACGCGCTCCAGAACTGTGGGTTCTCCTTTGGCAACCCGATATTGTGAGCGCAATAGACAGCATCAAAACAGCCGCCCAACTGTGTTCGATCCAACTTCAAAGCCAGCGTCTTCTGATGGGCATTGGTGACCAAAACAATACGCCGACCACTGAGGCGCACTGCTGTAAGAAAATCCATGACATGAGGGTGCACAGCAATCAGGTGATCCACCTCCGCCTTCAGCAGCGCAATATCCAACCCCAGTTTCCGGCTCCAGTGATCCAGGCAGTACCACTCCAGTGTCCCCTCCACATCCTTGTAACGCAAAGCAAGCTCTGCCCGCGCATCTTCACCACTTATTTTTTTATGCCTGGCGTAACACTGAGGAACATAGGTCTGCCAAAAATAGTTATCAAAATGCAGATCCAATAAGGTGCCATCCATGTCTAGAAATACAGTATCTACCTCATTCCAAATAACCATATTGCGCAACCTTATTCAACATAAAAATAATCTGGCACAACTTCATATATTCTCTTGTAAAACATAGCATTACACTCGGTTTTTTAAAATTAAATAAATACCCCTAAAGTTGTAGTTTTTCATGCCGTAAAAGCAACAGAACAAGGTTATTTGTTACTTTGTAAATCAACCAACCATCGAATAAAAAACAAACTAGGCCATGACCACAGATTGGCACCTGGAGCAACAAAAAAATGAATGCATTATCGCTTAAACGTAAGCTGGCCATAAGTATAACAGCCATTGTATTAGTCACCGTATTTCTTGGTATTACCGTATTCTATTCACTGCAACAGAGCGAAGGGGACTCTGATATTGTAAATGCCGCCGGGCGTCAACGCATGCTCAGCCAGGCTATGTCCAAATCTGCCTTGGGTTACTCTCTGGCACAGAATGGACTGCAAGCCGCACAGGCACAGATTACAGAGCTGGATCGCTACATCACAAAAATGCGCGGCACCTATGCCAGCATGGTTATCGGCCCAGCCAAGCAGGCGGGTCTGAAGATCTCTATGCACCCAGAAAAAGAGTATGGCCCTGCGCTACCTTTTCCAGCCACGTTTGCTCGCATCATTAGTAAAAAATTTGCAGCCGGCGGCAATTTTGGCGTAGATATTATTGCTGAAGATCCCATCAATCCAGCACAAGGCTTGAAGGATGCCATTGACCAGGAAGCCTTCGCATTTTTAACGGCTAATAAAGATAAGATTTTCTTTAAAGAGGTAGAGCATGAAAACAGACTCTACCTGCGTTTCTACACTGCTGATAATGCTGTCGTTGAAGGTTGTACCAGCTGCCATACCGCAATGAAAGGCAAACCCTTCAAAGTAGGAGACATGCTGGGCATTCGGCGCTTCACCATTTTGTTTGCAGACAACATTATGCAGGGTCAGGCTCGTCTGAACCCCAGCCTGGAGGAGTATAAGAGTGCCGCTGCCGTCTTCACACAGACGCTGAAAGCACTAAAATTAGGTGGTGAATATCCCACAAATCTTGAGATGACTAAATTCAACTCATACGCAGGTAACGATGATCCTGCCATTCAGGCCAATATCTCTAAAATCGAAGGGATAATGGAGTCCTTTACAGACTCTGTAACCACACTAACCACAGCCAAGATTGGTTCTGATGATTATTGGCAGGCGCAATATGATGTGCCAAATAATGCCAATAAATTGCTGCAACTGAGCAATGAGCTAACCACTCAGTTTGCTCAGGTTGCCAATGCCAACCAAAACAATGTTCGGTGGGCTGTTACCATCATGGTATTGACTGTTATTGCCGCATTTATCGGTCTGTTTCTAATGATAAGCAAGACTGCGCTGAGTCCCGTCGAGAAGATAACCAAGGTTGCAAATAATATTGCCCAAGGTGATTTGACTCAAAAAATCAACAGTAGCCGCCAGGATGAGATTGGACAACTTGCATCTGCACTGGATCAGATGTCTCTAAGCCTCAACAGCATGATTACAAGAATTGCTGACACATCACGGAACCTGGTTCAATCCAGCAATAACATCAGTGATGCCACTCAGCAGGTAACCAATGGTGCAGTGAGCCAGTCTCAGCAGACAGAAGCCGTTGCTATTTCCGCCAATGAGATGGAGATCGTCTCACAAGACATCTCACGCAATACCACGGAAGCGGCTGACGCAGCCAATCAAGCCTCTCAAGTAGCACTTGAAAGTGGTGATGTCGTACACAACAGTATCGACGGCATGGCGCGTATCTCAAGCTCTGTGGCAGAAGCAGCCCGTAGCGTGGAACAGTTGGCAGAACACTCAGACCAGATTGGCAAGATTGTCTCCGTTATTGACGATATTGCTAACCAGACCAACCTACTGGCACTCAATGCCGCCATTGAAGCCGCCCGAGCCGGTGATCAGGGACGTGGGTTCGCCGTTGTTGCCGATGAGGTACGCCATTTGGCAACCCGTACCACTGATGCCACCAAGGAGATTGCTGAAATGATCCGCAACATCCAAAACGGAACCAGTGCTGCGGTCAACTCCATGCAGGAGGGTAGAAGTGAGGTTGAAGCCGGTTCTACGCTGGTAAGCCAAACCGGCCAATCACTCCAGCAGATTGTTGAGGTTGTTGATGAGCTGACAGACAGGATTCAGCAAATTGCCACTGCCTCTCAAGAGCAAAGCATGTCAATGGCTGAAATCACTACTAACATCACAAATATTTCTGGCGTGGCCAACACCGCAAAAGAGCAGGCCCAGCTTAGCCTGCAGTCCTGCAGTGATGTAACCGGCCATGCAAATGAGATGCAGGATATGATTCAGCAGTTCAAAATCTAAGCAGGTGTATTGTATAAATGCCGCAGGTATTTACCTGCGGCATTTATCTTTTTTGATTACCTGCAAAACTCTCTGAGATAGGCCTCAAGCTCACGTTGTTTATAACGCATTGTTCGTCCCTGCCCCGCCTTATAGCCACGGCGCAGGCGTTCCTGAATGCGATCTATCTTCTGCTTTTTCATCCAGCAGTCCCTCTTTTTACGTGCCTTCTCTTTTCTGGCAGCCCGTAGTGCAGCTGCCTTTCTGCGCACCTGCTGCTGCCGCTCTCGCTTTGATTTACGTTTAAGTTTCAGCGGCGTGCGGGGCGCCTCCCATCCCACCTTCTGATCTTTAAACTCCAGCTCATTCTGGATGCCAGAACGACAGGGGCGGTCAGAAAAACTCACTCGCCCATCAGGAAGGTGACAACGTATGACTGTTTCAGCAGACTCAGCCGGGAGGTTTAGCCATAGCACAATCCATATAAGGAGACAAAACCCGGATACATAAGATCTACTGTTTTTATCGATTTGACAGAACACCACACACCTCCCTGTAGTCTAACCTCAGCATCCTATAAGGCCATACCTGCTTTTGTATCTAGGAATATCCTGAATAACCGGCCTGAAAAATACCCTATCGGTTTTATGCTTAAATAGTAATGAGGGGTAATTATCAGACAATAGTCTCGACCTGACTATTTTTATGAATTAACCTCCTAAGCTGCTAAGCTTTATAGAAAAGAAGCATTGTTAATTTCCTGGATTTTGAGGTCCAAGCTTATGCTCGATAATCTGCGTAGCGTTTTCGAAAAACACAAACAAGATCTGGTAGACGACGAGATCATCACCTTTCCGAATTACCTCTCACTGGTCGCCAAGCAGCCCTGGATAACGCGAAACACCTTCCAGCTGATACATGACATGATGCTCAGCTCAGGCGTTGAGCACGCCATCATGCCCGGCAAGCCAATCAAGCATCGCTACCACTTCTTTGAAGATGTGCAATACGTTGGGCCTTTTTCAGTCTTCGGCCAGCAAAAGGCCAAAGAGAATCTGGTCGAAAAGATCGATAACGCCAGTCGCGGACTGGAGGCCTCCAAACGCCTGTGGATTCTGCTCGGCCCACCCGGCGCTGCAAAATCGCGCTCCATGGATGGCATCAAACGCGCCCTGAGCCTCTACTCAGCCAGTGATGAGGGGCGCACCTATACGCTACTGCTGCCTACTGTTGATGAACGTCTTAAAGATAAGGCGCTGTTTGAAGAGGATGGCATCTACTACCTGCAAAGCCCCATATTTGAGCGGCCGCTGCAGGTCATTCCACAAGCCCTGCGGGATGATTTCTGCGCAAAGCTCAATACAGAGATCAGTGACGGCGAATTGAAGGCGTTCCTGGAAAAGAATCCCCACTATGACGATACCTTCAACATCCAGATTGATGGCCTCATGTCACCCTACTCTGACCATGTGTTGAAAGAGTTCATGAAGGCCAAAGGGCTGGATCTGTGGGGGCTTCTCCCCTACCTGAAGGTCAAGCGCATGATCTTCGATGCCCGCACCAAAACCGGCATCGGCTCCTATACGCCACGCGATGAGAAGAGCCAGGAGGCCGGCTCACTGGTGGGCAATATCGACTACAGCCTGCTGCCCCGTTTTGGCAGCGAATCACATCCACTGGTACACGACTACCAGGGCGAGCTGTGCGCCGGCGCCAACGGCCTGGTCGAGATCCACGAAATTCTTAAACTGTCTGACAAGTTTCTCTACGAGTTACTGTTTGCCACGCAGGATCGCTTCTTCAAGCCCGAAGGCCAACCCCCCGTGCCCTTCAACGGCGTCATCATCGGCCACACCAATTTCCATGAATTCAACATGTTCATTGGCAACGAGAGCTTTGAGGCACTGCGCTCACGCACCACCTTCATTGAGATGCCGCTGTCAGTCACCTTCAAGGAAGAGCAGAAGATCTATGACATCACCTACTCCAACGAATACCGCAACTGGAGTGACAAGAAAAAGCATGTCGCCCACGTCGCCCCACACAGCATAGAGATGCTAAGCCTGGTCGCAGTCATGACCCGGCTCTACCAATCCAAACAGAACCCTAATCTCTCTCTGCTACAGAAGGCGTTGATCTATGCTGGACGGGCAGACAGTGGTGTCGATAACAACATGGCCAAAGCCATTCTGGACGAGTTTGAATTCATCAAACCCTCCGAGGGCACCTTTGGTCTCGACCCCCGTTTTATCCAGAATATCTTCGAAAATACCGAACATTTTCAGATCAACGAATTTGCCGCCAACACGCAACGTATCGAAGATGAGCAGAGCGAACCCACCATGCTCACCTCCATTGCACTGAACAATCCCTGCGTCTCGCCGCTGGATCTCTACATCCGCATGGAGAACTCCATTAAAGATGCCTTCGCCACCAACAAAAATGTGCTCAACCACTATCTGACCAAGATCCTGCCGCAGGCCAAGAGCTGGATATTTAGCCAGATCGCCAGTGATGTTTACACCGCAGTGCTGCGCGACACCACCATTGTTGAGAGCACCTGGAAGAAATATACCGACCATGTGCGCGCCTATGCCCACAACACCAAGGTCAAGCATGAAGTAACCCAGATGGACGTGCAGCCCGATGAAAAATTCATGCAGACCATTGAGCAGTATTTAGGCATCCCGGAAAAGGATGTCTTTCGCAAAGAGCTATCCGACGCCATCGCCAGCGTCAGTGGCAAGGTTCTACTGGCTGATGAACCCTCTTATCAGGCAGCAATCAAACGCTTTGTATTCGAGAACGAATTCAAGTCCGGCGAAAATATCAAGCTGCTGGGCTGGATCAAGAGCGGCAGCAGCGCTGCCAGTGTTGACTCCAAAGAGCAGGAGCAACTGAACGAGACCGTCAAATATCTGATGGAACACCAGGGCTACTGCGGCAAATGCGCCTTCCAGGCGCTGACCATCACCGCCAATGCCTCCAGCATTGATATCTAGCAAGGTGGTCATTCGCTAATTCGAACAACCTGACGAGCCAAAATCTATGGATGTTGATCGTATTTCATCTGACGAATCCGAAGGCTTCTTCAATGATTTTATTGACGAACAGCTAAATGACCTTGTTGAAGATATCATCAATGAGGGAGATCTTGATCGAACCGATGCCAGCGGCAGTGACCTGATTATTGAGGTGGATGATATTGAACCGCCTACCCTGGTCTACGGTGATCAGGGGGGCGGTGGCGGCGCAGGCCAGGGTGGTGGTGAACCCGGTGATGAGAAAGGCAAACTAAAGTTCGAGGTGCCCTTCGAGCGTTTTATGGAGTTGGTGGCTGACAAACTTCAGCTGCCAAATCTCATGAAAGAGGGCCAGGGCAAGATCAAAGAGGTCTCCTACCACTTCAAAACCTTTGGGCCGGTTGGCGCTCTGCTGGACAAAAAACGCACCTTTAAACGGGCACTGCGCAGCAGCATCAGCACCGGCGTCTACTGCCCGGAAGAGGGACGTTTCGATGTAGAGGTTCGGCGCAAAGACCGGCGCTATAAAGTGCCACAGCGCGAAGAGACCCCAAAATTCAAGGCCGTGGTCTTTTACATGGGGGATATCTCATACTCCACCTTTGGTGAACGCCTAGAGCTGGAGAAACGCCTGCTCAACTTTACACACCACTGGCTTGATTTTAATTACGGCAAAAACAATGTCGAACACCGCTTTTTTGTACACGATGTTGAGGCCTACGAAGTCACCCCCGAACAGTTCTATCAGGTCAGCAACATCGGGGGCACTCGCGCCTCTCTGGTATTTGACCTGGTCTCAAATATCGCCTTCAATGAATACGATCCTGCCACCACCAACTTCTATGGTTTCTATGTGGGCGATGGTGAGCTTTTTGGTAATGATGCCAAAGAGATTGTCGAGATCCTCAAAGAGCAGCTGCACCCCATGTTTAACCGGCTGGCCCTGGTTGAGATACAGCCCAGCCGCATGAGCTGCCTCAACGCCGAGGTCTCCAAGGCCTTCGGCTCTGACCGTGTCGTACGCACCTGCGCACTAAAAAACAAAAGCGAGATCATCAAAACCATCAAGCGCATGTTCGAGGCACGCCATGCTTAGCCTGAGATCCGATCCCAAACTGTTCGAACTGGCACAGCGGGTAGAGTATTTCGCCAGAGAAAAATTCAACATGACCCTGCCGGAGATGCGCTTCTTCATCCTTGACCCGATGGAGTTCGCTGCCCTGCTGGAGAAAAGTGTCTACCCCACCAGCCCGATCAACATCTGGGAAGGCAAGAAGATTGCCAATAAAAAGCACCGCATCGAAACCGGCCAGGAATCGGCGCTCTATTACGAAGTGGTGCAGACCGGCAACCCCTCCTACGCCTATCTGAATGAAACCAACTCCGCCCTGACCCAGGCCTCGGTAATGGCACATGTGGCCGGGCACTGTGAATTTTCTGAACTCAACGTGCTGCATGACTCAGACCTTGATCGTACCGAATATGTCATGCATCTGGTGCGCAAGGTTGATCTGGGCCGACATCAGATGGGTGAGCGGCGCTATATCGACTACTGGAACGCCTGTGAATCAGCGCTGCCCTTTATCGCCCCCAACTCCCAGTACAATCTGGAAAACAGCATCGACAGAGAGACCACCATCGCCACCAGCACGATGGAGCCAACTGAAACCCCGGAGGTCAAAAAACCACCGCTGAGTTTGGTCGATGAGACCCTCGATGCCCTGCTCAAGCCCGGTGCAAAAAAGCCCTTTGTCGAGATGGAGAAGAAGCGTGAACGGCATGAGGCACTGAGCCGTCGAGGCTACAGCCTGCGTGCGCCCTGTCAGGACATCCTGGGTTTTCTGCGCCAATATGCCCCCACCAGTCAGGCAGAACATGCCATTCTGGATTACCTCTACACCGCCCACATGCATCAGGATTTTGTCGTCCGCACCCAGATCATGAACGAAGGCTGGGCCATGTATTGGGAAAAGAAGATCATGATGGAGCTGTTCACCGAGGATGCCGTGCGTGGAGCCATTGACTACGCCAAGGTCTTTTCCGGCGTCTGTTACCCGCGCCCCTACTTCCAGCGCAACCCCTATCATCTCGGCTACCACATGTGGCTGCACATTGAGGAGCTATACCGCGAAGGGAAGATGAGCCTGGATTATCACGAAGAGACCGATCTCGACACCAAGCAGGAATGGGAAAAACCAGAAGCACAACTCAACCCACAAGAGTGCATGCGGCATCTGGTCAAAAGCATTACCGACTATGAATTCCTACGCCGTTTTCTAACCCCGGAGCTGGTAGAAAAATTCCACCTCAACCGACTGGATCAACGTACAGCGCAGCAACTGGGAGTCAAAAACGAAGATGTTATCAAGGCAGACCGGCAATGGGTATGGCTACGCCCCGAGCCGATAAAGAATGAAATGTTGGGATTCTTTGCCCACTTCTACCGTCCAAGAATCTACATTATCGACACCAATTACATGGACGGTGGTCTCCTGTTAATGCACCGGGATGATGGACGCAGCTTGCGGGCAGACTGGATTCGCCCCACGCTGAATAACCTGAACCGCATCTGGAAGGCACCTGTCTACCTGCTCTCAAAAGATAAACTCTATGCCGCCAGAGCCAATGGCTATAAAGAGAGCACGGTAAAAGGGATCACGTTTGAAGAAGCTGCAGAACGGCTAAGCAAGCAGCAACAGCCGTTTAAAGTCACATAACCGGCTTTAAACTATGCGAGTAATACATGAACAATTTTAACTTTGAACGCATACTGGGCCACTCCAAAAAGAGCAGTCTGAGCTTTCGTGAATTTGTTGAAGAGGCCGTCAACAACCCACTGCAATGCCTGCACACCAGTTCATCCCTGATTGCCGAAGCCGTCAAACATTTTGGCTATGAGATAGTCGTACGTTCAGGCGAACCCACCATCAATTACCAGGTATTCGAAGACCCTTTTTCCAATGGCATCAATGAGGTCTGTGGCCAGGAGTTCTGCGCCAAACAGATCATCGATGTTATTGAATCCGTGGGAAAAGAGTCTGGGCCAAGCCGAGGCATTATCCTGGTGGGACCACCCGCCTCAGGCAAAACCAATATCGTTGACCTGATCTGCCAATCACTGGAAGAGTACAGCAAACTGCCCTCAGTTAAGCTCTACTCCTTTTACTTTTGCTTCAGCGATGGAGAGGATCAACGCCTGGAGATACGCCCGGCCTTTGCCCAAAACCCAATACTGTTATTTCCCACAGTACTGGAACA
Source organism: Gammaproteobacteria bacterium (assembly GCA_024275295.1). Classification (GTDB taxonomy): domain Bacteria; phylum Pseudomonadota; class Gammaproteobacteria; order Chromatiales; family Chromatiaceae; genus WFXD01. Next base: position 20,476 of record JAJRZI010000036.1, read on the forward strand.
AAACGGCCAACTGCTGCATCCGCGTCAGGAATTTTTTGAATTTCTGCTCAACACCAATAACAGCAGCATCCGCATACCCACCTATTTTCAGCATGCCGCACTGTACAAACGCAGCATGCATATCCTGCAAGCGCTGTTAGAGAACCCACGCAATCAGGGCAAATCCCTTTCAGAAATCATCGATGAATATGTGCGTGTTGAAGAGATTGAGTTCTCAAACGCCATGGCTCGGGGCATTGCCAATATTGATGATATGGAGCAACTCAGAGTTCACACGACACCGATGGAGATAGGCGACAAACTCAGCGCCATGCTGGCTGAACATCTGCCTGGCATGAGCATGGCCCAATATGAGGGAGCCCTGGTTAGTGCCAATCGGGGCGTACTTCACATCCACGACGCCTTTATAACCGGCTCCGAAGAGGGGGCAACCCAGGATGAGTACAAACCCCTGCTGATGCTGCTTGGCAGCGGCAAGGCCTCTATCGAATCAACCCAGGCAGCTATTGATACCACCGTCATCATCACCACCAATATTGAAGAGATGCAACTGCTGGAGCGCCAGCTAACCTCTTCAAAATTGCTGGATCGCATTGAAAAGATCCCGGTCAACTATCTGCTGGATGCCAACTCAGAGATGGATATCCTGCGCCGCGATATGGCAAACATGCGCAAACAGTATGATGTCGACCCCAATCTGTTGCGCATCGCCGCCTACTATTCCGTCATGACCAGGCTGCTGCCACCCCTGGATGAGCGGCTGCCAGAGGATTGGAGCAAAGAGAAAAAAGAGCTTATTCTCTCCATCACCCCGGAGCAGAAGCTTTTTATCTACGCCGCTCAATCAGAAGACCCCATCAGCACCATTCGCAACCTGCCCTTCTGGCACCCGTTTCATAATGAAGCAGCAAAACTTGGCATCAACGTCAAAATCCCATCCACCTATGCTCACTTAATTAAGCAGCGCAGTGATTGTGTGCCACTTGAACAGTGCGACCTGTTTACCAGTGAACAGCTCAAATTGATCGACGATGCCTTTATGCGGGAGCTGTGGAATCAGCACTACCCCAATGAAGGTAAAAATGGCATCTCTGTGCGCCAGCTGCAAAACATCATGCGCAACACCATTGTTGCCTCAGATGGCTCCAAGATTCATGTTGGAACCTTCCTGAGTCAGCTGAAAAAGGTTTTCATTCAGGGGCCAACCATTCATCACTGGTTAAAGGCCAATCCTCAGATACACAAAAAGCGCACCCCCATAGCACCCCGCGCCATTGGCTCTGTCGTACTGGCTGAAGGCGAAGGCGACTATGGCGACTACCAAAATCTGGTTAAGGTGCTGCAGGCGGTTTACTTCACCATCATCTGCAAAGAGATCACTGTCTGCACGGTTGATCGCAACCCGGAAGAGATCGCCACCGACCTGCGCCGCTATCTGCAGCACACACTGCTCACCACCGCAGCAGAAAACCGCGCCTTCGCACACATCATGATTCCAAAATTCACCTACGTAGACCCAGGTACAGGTGAAAAAATAGATAAACCCGACGAACGTTTCATGGAGTCCATGGAGCAGATTCTTGCCCACCCCGGCACTTACGCCATCTACCGGCGCGAGATAGCCCAGCGCTTTTTAGAGCTGCAAAACAGTGGTGAACTCACACTGGAAGAGGGGAAATCCGCCATTACTTCACGCAAGGATAATCTATTAACCTGTTTTGGCAGCGAATACACCCACCTGCTCTCGCATCGCCGAACCGTGGAAGGCATTGACCCAGAGCGACTCAAAGAGGCATTTATTCAAAAGCGCAACGCACCCGATGAATATGAGGCCTATCCTGCAGAGTTGAAGACCTTTATCCAGACTGTCCTGAGTAATATGACCAAACGTTACAGCTATTCAGAGCGTAACGCGCTGGACACCATCATCTTTGCCCTGCGCAAGGATATTATTAAATTTGATGAGATTATCAGTTAATCTCTCACCACCCCTTATCAAAATAGTTCGAGCTGTGCCACCATGAAAATTACCATTGTCCCCGTTACCCCCTTTCAACAAAACTGCTCCATACTCTGCTGCGAAGAGACAGGCCGGGCTGCTGTGGTAGATCCAGGCGGTGAGATTGATCGCATCATAGAAGAGGCCAATAAGATGGGGGTAGAGATTGAAAAGATTTTCATCACTCACGCCCATATCGACCATGCAGGTGGCGCTGCCGCCCTGGCAGAAAAGCTGAACATCCCTATTGAGGGGCCACATAGAGATGACCAATTCTGGATCGATGGCCTGCCGGAACAGAGCGATGCCTACGGTTTTTCAGAGAAGGCCCGGGTTTTCACCCCCGAACGCTGGCTAAATGATGGCGATACCGTCACCTTTGGCAACCAGAAACTCAAGGTGCTCCACTGCCCTGGCCACACACCAGGGCATGTTGTTTTTTATCACCCGGAAGAGAAACTTGCACTCGTTGGCGATGTGCTCTTTAAAGGCTCCATAGGCCGCACAGATTTCCCCCGCGGCGATTATGCAACACTGATAAATTCCATACACAACCAGCTCTGGCCGCTAGGCGATGAGGTACAGTTCATCTCCGGTCACGGCCCCGTCTCTACGTTTGGAGAAGAGCGTGAAAGCAACCCATTTGTAGGAGACTCAGCCTAGGCTGTCAGTTTTTTTTACACCTCAGCAGCACATCTGCACCGGAATAAAACGGCCTAGCATCTACCAACAAATTGATTTACATCATAATTATCCATATCGATAACAATTTAGCCTATATAAACAGTGTCAATATTTTTTACACTTCATCTTTTAAGCAAACAGGAGAGAGCGGCTCAAACACACTGAGATCAAGGCATGCCGACTATTGGCATTAGTTTTGCATCTGGTTTATTGATCCAATTATTCACTGAATAAACGGATCGATATCAGCTGCTTCCAATTGGAATAAATAGCGCTGATACACAGAATAAAAACTAAAACTATGCGGCAATATCTAACCCCACTTTGTGGGGTTTTCTTTTTGGGGATAATAATACCGAGGCCATATGTGCGCTACCCGTGTTGCCTCATCGCCCTTCTGGATGCAAAATATCGCTCTGCACCCTACACTTACACTTATGAAAAAAATCTTAATCAGCTTTATAAAGGGCTACATGTATATCATTAGTCCACTGCTGGGCAACAACTGTCGCTACTACCCCAGTTGCTCACACTACACCCAGGAGGCTATTGAAGTGCATGGATCAATTCATGGACTCTGGCTTGGCATTAAACGGATTCTGCGTTGCCACCCTTTTCACCCCGGCGGCCTCGACCCGGTACCCGAACCCAAATCCAAGAAACATTAATTGACAATATTTATAGTTTCATTCTACACAAGAGATCATCCTGAACCATGGGCAACTCACTGCTTGATCAACTCAAAAAATCCGGCCTGGTCGATGAAAAAAAGGCCAATAAAGCCCAGAAAGCGAAGCATAAACAGGCAAAAAAGCAGCGCCAGAACAGAGCCATTGACGAAGACAGGCTACAGCTGCAACAGCAGCAGGCTGAAAAGGTAAAGCGTGATCGGGAACTCAATCTACAACGTAAGAGAGAGGCCGATAAGAGAGCGATACAGGCTCAAATCCGGCAACTGATTGAACTTAACCAGATTACCGATTATGACGGTGATATTGCCTACAACTTTACCGACAACAACATCATCAAAAGCATCTACCTGTCGGAACAGGTGCATAGACTACTCAGCCAAGGGCAGCTTGCCATTGTGAAACTGAATGAACACTACAAACTGGTACCCACTGCCGTAGCAGAAAAGATCAGCCAACGTGATGAGACAACGATAGTTCAGTGCAACAGCCCGCAGCAAGAGAGTGAAGATGATGACTATGCCGACTATAAGGTACCTGATGATCTGATGTGGTAACAGAGATCAGATGATATATTTTATAATCTGCAATCGCGCCACTACATGAGCACTTACGCCTCATCCATTTATCACGAAAAACCATCTACACAATACGGACACCTCAAATGAAAAAACTACTGCTTGTTGTTATCACCCTGATTTCACTCACAACCACCCTACAGGCCGGAAGCACCACTGACGATATATGGATTGATGTACGCACGGTTGCCGAGTATCGACAAGGGCACAAGAAGGATGCCATAAATATCCCACACACAGCAATTGGACAACGAATCAAAAGTATCACAACAGACAAAGCGGCAAAAATACATCTCTATTGCGCCGCCGGGGTTCGCGCTGGCATTGCCAAAGCCACACTTAAACGCATGGGTTACTCCAATGTCACTAATGAAGGTGGCTTATCTGATGTGCAATAACGGCTACCCCATTACTTCCCATCGCGTGGCAACAGCCTTGGCTTCCTGGACAGATCTTCACTTGCCCACTTTGCATAGTACGCTTTATGCTTTGATGGAATGCCCGCCATATCACTGTTTTCCAAACCATTAGAGACAGGTATTTTTTCTACCCATTCACACTCTTTTAACCATTCATTGAATCGAGAAGAATAAAGTTCATTTATAGGCATTGGAGTAAACTTAAACCGCCCTATCCACTTCCCCATTATCGGCGCAACCTGAACGTAATAGGTCTTGTTGGCTTTTAATTCAGCTGGCAAGTAATCAATATTATTAGCAGCAACCATGAATAGGTGTTTCCCCGGCTCTAATTGGTAAAATAGCTTTTGCTTTGCTACGAGAGTCCCAACTAATGAAGGGGTATCCCTTTTGATTTCAAATATGCTGGATTCGATGGTGACCCCAAAGGATGATGGGCGTATAAATACAACCATCGATTTTCCTTTCTCTGGCACAGCAATAATCTGATCAGCCGGCACCACCCGCATATTTTTTACGCTATCCACACACCCGGATAAAATCAGTGCAAGCAGTAATATTGCAAAACCGGGTAAAAAGCATCTTCTTCTGTTAATCATGATTTGTCTTATTTCTTACTGACTATTGTATTGCCTTGTATAACCAATTTTACATCGCTAAACAAATAATTCCAGATTACAGCCCCTGATCATCTGGCACCTTTTTGTTGGTTTTTGGTGTACTATTCTGGCTCATAAATTTCATTCTATTCCAACCGTTTTTTAACCCAGATTAATCCATGCAGCAGCTTCCTTTAGGCATTAGTCTCAATCCAGGCATCAGCTTTAACAGCTTTACTCCCGGCAGCAACGCTCAGGCACTGGCCAGTATCCAGTCTTGCATTCTGGGACATGAGAATCCTTTTATATTTTTATGGGGTAGCAAGAGTACTGGCAAGTCTCATCTGTTACAGGCGGCCTGCCATCTGGCTGATGCACTTAACCTGCAGGTGGCCTATATCCCGCTATTACAGGCACCATCATTTTCAGCCGCAATTTGTGAAGGTCTGGAGCAGTTTGATCTGGTCTGTCTGGATGACGTGGAACAGGTTGCCGGGCAGCCTGATTGGGAGCAGGCACTGTTCAACCTGTTCAACTCTCTGCGGGATAACGGGTCACGGCTTTTGATTACCGCCAACTGCAGCCCGGCAGCTTTAGAGGTGAAGCTGCCAGATTTGGCCTCACGCCTTGGTTGGGGCCTTAATTACCGGCTCTATCCCTTGAGTGAGAATGAGACAATTGAGGCGCTGTTAAAGAGCGCAGCTGGCCGTGGTTTAAAGCTGCCCATGGAGACCGCACACTATCTGCTGAAACATTGCCCTCGGGATATGGGGAGTCTGCTGGATATTCTTGACCAGCTGGATCGAGCATCACTTGCGGCGCAGCGCAGATTGACCATCCCTTTCGTACGCAATCAGTTGGAGTCAGAATTAATTGCAGCCCGGCGACTCCACACCCAGACATAGCCTACCCCACTTATGACGGTGGTGGTGAACGTGGCCCAGATCAGCCACTCCAGCCATTCAGACGGCAGCGGCATGACCCCCCTGTCCAGCACAACCAGCAGTACCAGCATGATCTGCATAAAGGTATTGAGTTTGCTGATCAGGCTGGGTTCAGCATCCAGGCGAGAGACCTGAAAATGGTAGGCAATGGCGCCTGCCACAATCAGCAGATCACGAAATACGACAACGGCGATCAGCCAGTAGGGAATATGCCCCAGCCAGCCCAAAGCGAAGAAACAGGAGACCAGCAGGACTTTGTCCGCCAGTGGATCCAGATACCCACCCAGGCGGCTTTGCCAACCGTAGTGTTTGGCAAGGAAGCCATCCAGTCCATCCGAAAGCCCGGCAATGGCAAACAGCACCAGGGTAACCCCATACCACTCGTGCAGCAGACCCCAGACAACGGGGGCCGTAATACATATCCGCAGGATACTGATCAGATTGGGGATATCTTTGGTTTGCATTTCAAGATTAAAAAATCTGCCAATGGCCTCTTATGGCTGTAATCGATAGCGTAGTACGGCCTCTCCAGAGCCTGACATCACCTCTGAAGGTGGCGCTAACGATGCTTGGTCACTCATCCCTTCTGATGCATCAGGAGACAATATCCTCGAAAGCGAGATGCCCTGCTCCAAGGCTCGCAGGCCGCCCCGAACCTGCAAGGCGTATGTGACGGCCTCTGGCTCAACAAATGCCAAAGAGAGCCGTTTAACCACGCCCTGCCCCGCCAGATACCTTTGCAGCCGGGCAAAGCTGTAGAGATCGTTAACCCCCGCAACACGAAGATAGATGGCATCTACACTGCTCTGGGCCGTTGAGGGGGCATAGTGGGCGGCCAGCAGATCCATACCGGCATGGATACCCGCCTCGACAGCCATCGCCAGGGTTGCACCCTCGCTATCCCACAAGAACTCTCTCTTATCCAGCAACAGCGTCCAGCCTGCCCGCCACAGTTCCGGCCCAAATCCAACCAGGCGGGCTGTCATAACGGCATCAGGGCCATAACGTTCTGAGGCTTGCCAGATAGTATCTGCAAAACCGCCCCAGACATCACTGACTTGAAGATGGGTCTGGTCTTCCAGATCCATCAGTGGGAAAAGAATAGGTACGCCACGGGTATCCATCACATCAAGAATGCCAGAATAGAGCTGCTCATCCGAGTCAGGGATCACCAGATTGCGCCGCCCATCCCGCTCTGTTGCCAGCCATACCAGGGTTGCCGGCCGCCTGTTCCCCCAAACCGCTACACCGTGCTGACGCAACATGCGATTGACCGCCTTTTCATCAAAAATGACACGCAGCATGCGCACCTGCTGGGATAAGGGTGGCGAGGGCGGTAGCTCAGCACGTTATCCAGCCTCAGGTTCTGGCTGTGGCCCGGAGGGAAACTCTGCAGGCGCCTCAAGCGTCACCATCCGATAACGATATTGCTGCACATAGCGCGGAGCATTGCGGATCTCATCAGCCAGCTGCGGATGATGAATAACATCCCGATTGCCCGTGACCTTGACCAACACCTGGCGGAATGCCTCAACAATGGCTCTGTTGCGTTGATGGGTCTCCTGCCCCTCGGCAGGCACTTCAGCGCTATACAGCCCTGAGACCTGGGCCGAAAAAGCAGGTGACGCTGTTATTGTCAGCAACAGAAGTGATAACAGGCCAGCATGCCAACGCATCAAATAAACCTTAATGGATAGGAGATTCATGTTGGCGCGATTCTAACGCGCCAACCCGCTGCTGTCTAAAATCAGCAATTCCCCACCGCCATCATCATTGATAGAATCAGCTCCCCAATACCCAAATGTCCCGCCGGAGCAGACTGTGGCCGAAACCAAAGATACCGATTCCCCCCCTACCCTTAGCTATCGTGACGCTGGTGTCGATATCGACACGGGTAACGCCCTGATCGAACGTATCAAGCCCGTGGTGAAAAACACCTTCCGCCCTGGTGTGTTAACAGGCCTCGGCGGCTTCGGCGCACTGTTTGAATTGCCGCTGGATCGTTATAAGGAGCCGGTGCTGGTCTCGGGAACAGATGGCGTAGGCACCAAACTCAAACTGGCGCTGGAGCTGAACAAGCATGACACCATCGGCATTGATCTGGTCGCAATGTGCGTCAACGATATTATTGTAACCGGTGCTGAACCACTCTTTTTTCTCGACTACTACGCCACCGCTCATCTTGAGCTGGATATCGCAACCGATGTGATCAAGGGGATTGCTGAAGGCTGCAAGCAGTCAGGCGCTGCCCTGACCGGTGGTGAAACCGCCGAGATGCCTGGCATGTACAGTGATGGGGACTATGATCTGGCCGGTTTCTGCGTGGGTATCGTAGAGAAGAGCAAGATCATTGAACCCAGCCGCGTCCAGCCAGGTGATGCACTGATTGGCCTGGCTTCCAGCGGGCCTCACTCCAACGGCTACTCACTGATCCGCAAGATTCTGGAGGTAAGCCGTGCCGATCTCAACCAGACGCTGGATGGGCAACCACTGGGGCAGGCCCTGCTCACCCCCACCCGTATCTATGTGAAATCACTGCTGGCGCTGATCGAGCAGATTGAGGTGCATGCCCTGGCCCACATCACTGGCGGCGGCCTGCCGGAAAATCTGCCCCGCGTGCTGCCAGAAGGCACCAAGGCCATCATCAACGCCAACTCCTGGCAGCGTCCCGCCCTGTTCGATTGGCTACAGGAGAAGGGCAATGTCGAGGAGTCCGAGATGCTGCGCACCTTCAACTGCGGCGTGGGCATGGTGGTCTGCGTTGCTGAAGCCGATGCAGACCAGACCATTGAGCTGCTCAATAGTCAGGGCGAACAAGCCTGGCGATTGGGACATATTGAGGCCTCCAGCGAAGCTGCTCATGTTGAGATAATCTCCTGATGAGCAGCAAGCAAGCCTTATCTATCGTCGCACTGATCTCCGGCAGTGGCAGCAATCTGCAAGCCATCATTGACGCTACAGCCAATGACCTGCCCGCAAAGATTGCTGCTGTCATCAGCAACCGCGATGATGCCTACGGTCTGGAGCGCGCCCGCACAGCGGGTATTGAAACCCGGGTACTGGACCATAAACTCCACACCAGCCGTGAGGCCTACGATCAGGCGCTGATTGAACTAATCGACAGTTTTCAGCCGGGTCTTATCATACTGGCTGGCTTTATGCGCATCCTCTCCCCACTTTTTGTCCAGCACTATCAGGGGCGTCTGCTTAACATTCATCCCTCTCTGTTGCCCAAACATAAAGGACTGCACACCCATCAACGCGCACTGGAAGCAGGTGACACTGTACATGGAGCCAGTGTGCATTTTGTAACGGAAGAGTTGGATGGCGGCCCTGTAATACTCCAAGCCCAAGTGCCCGTGGAGGCTGACGATACAGAAGAGGCCTTAGCAGCCCGCGTGCTGAAGCAGGAGCATATTATCTACCCCCAGGTTGTGCGCTGGTTTGCTGAGGGTCGGGTGGCCATCAATGACAATCAGCTGGAGATGGATGGAAAACCTTTGGATGGCCCCGTCATCATTCCCCCGTCATAGGCGATAATTTACAGGATTGTCCCTTATGAGCGGTTATCCAGCTTTTCATAATACAGGTCATGAAAATGGTCTTTCAGAACACCCTCACTATCCAGCCTGAGGTATATCCTCGCCACGCCAACGCCATGCTCAGGATCACTGCTAGGGAGCTTGATGATGCCGGTTGAGCGATAGCCATTTGCGCAAGACGTTATCTCCTTTACCACCGCCATTTCACAGTTGCTGTATATCTGCAGATCATGACCATATCTCTTGAAAAATGCGATAGTATCTTCCGCACTCCCATCCACTTTAAGCTCTTTTAAAATAGTCTCCAGATACTCTGCATCTTAGTGGGCAACATCTTTTGAGCAGCCTGCAATAACCAGCAATAACAGTAGTGCCATTAGTAATCTCATCATTTTTCATCTCACCTCTGCTGCGCTGGAAACCCTATACTTTCAAAATCTTAACATCTCCCCACAATTCCCGTGAACTAGATTCCTTTTTTTCAATGCACCAACCATTCGGATTACTGTTTATTTTGTGTGGAGATTGCTAGTATACACGCCATATATAAAGCAGCTTAACCAGCTTTAGTCTGTTTCATAACAGCCTGGCTTACGAACCCATCGTAACGAGGCTTGAAACAAAACAGATCCCGCATCCACGGGAGGGGTGGCTTAAAATGAACAAATTACACCTGCCTATCATCCGTTTTATCCTCTTGGCAAGCCTATCAATGACAGCGTGGGGAGCCATTCCACCACCACCTGTCAATCAAAATCTGGGCATCCCTGACACCATGTTTAACCTGCTGACAAAGGAGGTTTGCTGGAGATGCCACAAACCCGCAGCGCTTGGCGAAGTGGCTCCACCCGCAGGCGTACCGGTCAAAACCACCTACCTCCCAGACCGGCACCACCAACATCTGTTCACTGACATTGCAGGTGGCCCGGAGCAACCCCCTTTTATGGATGCCAATCACGATGGCATTGAAGACACCACCTATACCTGCCTTAACTGCCACAGGCTGACTCCTGGCCCCAACGGCGGGCTTGAACTGGATCAAAGCTTCAGAAACTGCCTCTTCTGCCACATTGTAGAGGGTGGAGAGCGCACTGTTCACCACGACACCCCACTGGCCAAAGAAGCCCTATGCGGCACCTGCCATGGCAGCCTGATCCGCAGCCTTGATGCCGGCATGCCCCCCGCAACCTATGCGCCCAGCATGATTACCCCATGGCGGAGCGGAAAACCGAATGGTGACACCAGCATGACCAGCTCAGCTGGCACCCATCCGGGTAACTGCAACTTCTGCCACAATACCCAGGATGGCAACACCACCGGCACCCCGGATGTGCCCAGCGGATTCGGCCCGATCACGGTATTCACCAACAAGCAGAACCATCACGGAACCGGCGTACCCACCATTACCGGCTCATCCAAAGGATCACCCTGTCAATGGTGTCATAATATTGATCGGCCACTGGCAGAAGGCATTCGCGGCTGTCAGCGTTGCCATGATATTGAATCCCTGCACAACATTGAGTACGACGCCGATGGCGATGGCATTGTTCCTGGCGCAGAAACCGCCTACCAGGGTCACATAGGCAACACGGATAACTGCTGGGGCTGCCACGGCAATAATCGGGAAGTCGGCTCTCTGTCCATATCGGCAGCAGCCACAGCATCTGCCACAACCCCGCAGCTGCAAGATATAAACCTATCCACCTGGGAAGTGGGTACCGCATTTGAGATGACCCTTTCTGGTAACGGCTTCATTAACCAAGGCGGATTAATGAATGAGATTACCTACAGGCCAACTGTGCAACTGACTGATAGCGCTGGCAATATAACGATTCTGACACCTAATGCGGAATCCGTGGACTCTGTCCAGGTGGCCATTCCCAACACACTACCCGCTGACAACTATCGGATACAGATCAAAAAGGATACGGCGCTCAGCAACCCCATTGTGGCAACTATTACACCACTCATAAACGCGGGCCCTGCGATATGTGTAACAAAGTACAGACTTATCTTTCTTCGAGGCAAAAACTTCGGCATGCATATGAATGGGACTGATAGCGGAACTCGCATCACCGGCGACGGGATCGATGCCAATGTTATTTACGTCTGGCGAGACAACATGATTGCAGCACGATTCAGGGACGGATGCCCCAGCACGGTTGAGGTAACCAACGTATTTGACTCAGTCACGCTAACACCGAGGCTTTGGTAATCTTCTTCAGTTAATCGACACAATTATCTCATCGGTTACTGTTTTCAGAAACAGAAGAGATGATAAGCAGGGGGCTACTGAGTAGCCCCCTTTTTTTATTGTCTCACCCGCATTATGCGGGCGAGACGCCCGCGCTCCAATAAATTGCCGCATAGCATTACTTGGATGCTATTCTTTTTGAACGATGCCTCAATAAACCAAATAAAGTAGGGTTGCACCCTTTTGGAAATCACCATCCCTTCCCGGCTGCTTTATAGTCTGTTGTTTGCCATTTTGGCAATCACTACAGCAGCCTATTACCCAGGTCTGGATGGTAATTTCATGTTTGACGATAACGTCCATATCGTTCAAAACAGACTGATTGCCATTACCCGCTTTAGTACCGACCAGCTCTATCAGGCCTGGAATGCCTCTGCCTTCAACTTTCCAGCTAGCCGACCTCTAAGCATGCTGAGCTTTGGGCTTAACCATCTCTTCACGGTACTGGACGCATACAGCTTTAAACTCACAAACCTAATCATCCATCTACTCTGTGGCCTTATACTATTCCAGATCACCCGGCTGGCTGGCACACTTTACAGCCGCACTGCCGATATTCCACTAAGCCCCCATCAGATCAACATCTGGGCAGTGGCCGCAATGGCGCTCTGGTTGGTTCACCCCATCAACCTTACCGCTGTGCTCTACATTGTTCAGCGCATGGCCAGTCTGTCGACCCTTTTTATATTGCTGGCACTATGGGCATATCTCTCCGGCCGCATTCGATTGCTGAACGATAGAGGCGGCTGGCCACTCATACTACTGGCCACACCTGCCTTTGGCATTCTGGCCTTTTTATGCAAAGAGAGCGGGGCGCTACTCCCCGCCTTGCTGTTTGTATTTGAGTTCACACTGTTTCATTTTAAAACAGCAACAGAGAGGACAACACAATATTTAAAACACTATTTTCTGATCGGATTGGTACTGCCCTTCACTGCCGCCATCTGTTACCTACTGCTGCAGCCAGAGTGGCTGCTGATAGGCTACACCAAACGCCCCTTTAATCTGACCGAGCGACTGCTTACTGAATCACGCGCCGTCTGGTTTTACCTGCAGATGATCTTTGGGCCGGACAACAGCCTGCTGGCGCTCTATCACGATGATTTCCAGATCTCACGTAGCCTACTGGATCCACCCTCCACGCTATGGGCAATGCTGGGGGTAGGCGGACTTATATTCATAGCACTCTGGCAACGCCAACACGCTCCAATATTGGCCTTTGGCATCCTGTTCTTTTTAACCGGGCATGCACTGGAATCCACCATCATCCCGCTAGAGTTGGTGTATGAGCACAGGAACTACCTCCCCAGCATGGGGTTGATCATCACACTCACCTACTACCTGCTCACACACCCAAAGAGAGACTGGCATTGCTACCTGGGCATGGCGACAGCCACCCTGTTTATCGGCCTCTGCACAGGAAAGACCCATATACGTGCAGATGAGTGGTCGAATGAGATCTCGATGATCAGGGCCGAGGTGGCACATCACCCCAACTCCCCCAGAGCCAACTTTCGGGCCGGCCAGATCCTGATCAGCCTGATTCAGGAGAGTGAAGACAACGGCACACTCTACCCTGCGGCCCGTCAATATCTGGAACAGGCCATCCGGTTGAACCCCGGAAATGCCGATGGACTGTTTGGCCTGATCATCCTTCATCTGCACCTGGGTAAAGCGGTTGAACCACAGTGGCTTGATGAGTTGAAATACCGGCTCGAACATATCCCCTATGACCCACAAAACATCACCACCGGGCAGTTCTCCTATCTGGTCAGATGGCACCTGTCAGACAACCCAAAACTTCCAGCCAAAGAAGTATTAGGTATATTTGATGCTGTGTTGCACAATCAGGCACTGGATCGTTATGCACGTGCCGCCATTCACGCATCCCTGCAAACCTACTATCTTAGAGTATTAAAGGATCCTGAAACGGCACTTGAACATGGATATGCAGCGGTAGCCGCCTGGCCACAACAGTGGAGCTATCAGGCAAGCCTGATACGGCTTTTATTGGAGATGGACGAAACAGAGAAGGCGAAGCAGCAACTAACGCAGGCTCAAGCAGCTGATTTTAATCAGGCGAACAGAGAACAGGCCCAAGCGCTGCAACATTTCATACAACGCCAACAACAGACATTAAAATAGCCTCAGATGAAAAATCAGGGGCAGAGACTATGACAAAAAATACCAATCAAAAAATAAGCATCATTATCCCGGCTAAAAACGAGGCCCACTCACTGCGCAGCATGCTGCCTGAGCTACGGGATCGCCACCCTGAAGCAGAGATCATCGTGGTTAATGATGGCTCTACCGACGATACGGCACAATTGGGGGATGATATTCCCGGAGTCAAAGTACTAAACCTGCCCTATAACCTGGGTAACGGTGGCGCAGTAAAATCTGGAGCACGTGCTGCCACAGGTGATGTATTCATCTTTATGGACGCCGACGGCCAACATCAACCAAAGGATGTTGCACTGCTCCTTCAGCGTTTTTACAAAGACGGCCTGGACATGGTCGTCGGCGCACGGACAAAACGCTCTCAAGCCAACATTGGGCGCTCAATCGCCAATACACTATACAACCGACTTGCAAGCTGGATGACAGGTCATACCATCCAGGATCTGACTTCTGGATTTCGAGTCGTCAACGCGGATAAATTCAGATCATTCCTGCATCTACTACCCAATGGCTTCTCATACCCGACAACCATTACCATGTCATTTTTCCGCTCAGCCTATAGCGTGGAATACGAATCAATAAACGCTGAACTACGCCAGAGCAAAAAGAGCCACATCCACCCCATAAAAGATGGTATGCGCTTTCTTCTGATTATCTTTAAAGTTGGCTCACTCTACTCACCATTAAAGCTGTTTCTGCCGATCAGTATCTTTACCTTTCTCTCCGGCATCGGGCTTTATGCATACAACTACATCACTCAAGGACGCTTTACCAATATGAGCGTCCTGTTATTGACCACCTCACTGCTGGTCTTTCTGATCGGTATGGTTTCTGAACAGATAACCAATCTGATGTTTTCACGGCGGGAGCGGTAGAGTAGATTATAGGATGCAGTTTTAATACTGCATCCTACACACCTAAGTATTAAGCTCGACCAACACAATGATATTGAAAACCGGCCTTTTGCATCTGCGCCGGCTCATACACATTCCGCAGATCAACAAACACATTCCCTTTCATCAACGCCTTAACCTCATCCAGATCCAATCCCCGATAGGCATTCCACTCAGTCATTAAAACAACCGCATCCGCATCTTGTAGGGCTTCATCAGGGCTATTGCAATAGTTGATGCCCTCAGGAAGGAGTTCCGCCGCCTCTTTCATTCCTTCAGGGTCGTGAGCATTGATGGTTGCTCCTTTCTCAACCAACGCAGGCAGTATCGACAAAGCTGGCGCATCACGCATATCATCCGTCTCGGGTTTAAACGTCAGCCCCAATACAGCCACTGTTTTGCCTGCCTCACTCCCGCCAAGGGCTTGACGAATCTTGCCCACCATTCTGGCTTTCTGGGCTGCATTGACCTCAATAACCGATTCTACAATCCGGCTTGAGGTGCCGTGCTCCTGGGCTATCCGCACCAGAGCCAGAGTATCCTTGGGGAAACAGGAGCCACCGTACCCAGGCCCGGCATGCAGAAACTTCCGGCCTATCCGCCCATCCAGCCCCATCCCTTTGGCTACGGCATGGACATCCGCTCCCACTTTCTCACAGAGTGCTGATATCTCATTAATAAATGAGATCTTTGTTGCCAAAATGCATTGGATGCATATTTAACCAGCTCGGCACTTTCTAAATTGGTCACATGAATAGGAGCCTCAATCAGATTGATTGGACGGTACAGCTCTCGCAACAGCGCCTCAGCCTTTTCACTCTCCACCCCGATCACAACCCGATCCGGACGCATAAAATCACCAATTGCAGCACCTTCACGCAGAAATTCCGGATTTGAAGCCACATCGAAATCAGCATCAGGGTTCTCTTCCCTGATAACTCTATGCACCTGACGGGCCGTCCCAACCGGGACTGTGGATTTATCCACAATCACTGTGTAGCCTTCCAGATGCTTGGCAATCTCCTTGGCTGCCGCATAGACATACTTCAGATCCGCATGACCATCCCCGCGCCTTGTAGGCGTTCCAACACCTATAAATATCAGATCAGCCTTGCCGATGGTGGTAGAAAATTCAGTGGTAAAACTAAGCCGTCCAGCTTCAACATTTTTCTTTACCAAATCATCCAAACCTGGCTCATAGATCGGAATTTTGCCACTGTTCAGATCATCAATTTTTGATTCATCAACATCCAGACAGGTTACGTGAGCACCAAATTCAGCAAAGCACGCACCTGATACCAGGCCGACATAACCTGCACCGATCATTGTTAATTCCATTATTGCTACCTTTTTCTTTGATTAATACTATTCGTAAACCCAGTAGTGACAGAATACTGAGCCCAGCAATTCAACATACACACCTACGCTACCACATCAGCTCCAATACGCCTGGCTGAAATTGTGACAGGTCTATCTGCGCCACTCCAGCATCATTAGCTATTACACTTGTGATATTTGATGCCCCTTGAATCTTTAGCACGGCCATTGACGGCAGGCCAGCGGTATATAACCACTTCCTTTTGCCAGAGTAGTTCAAATTTATCCGCCCCTGCTTCTGCCTATTGGGAAATATCACCAAACTATCCGGCGTCATAACGCCACGGGAGATAGCATCTCCCAGGGTGAGAGGTTGCACTGAATCCTGTCGATACTCATCCAAACCAGGAGAGAGCACATGTAGAAAGTGATCCCCGTTGGACGTTCCAGCGCCGACTCCTTAGTATCTTTCACCAACACACTGTTTATAAAGCCAATAACATGGCCACTATCGATATCATAAAGGGGGCTGCCCCTGTTACCTGGATACGCTGTTACATCAAGCTACTTGGAATTCAGTGATGGGATTACGATGGGTATAATCGCTGAGACAATACCCTGATGCGTTACCGGGTGGAGCCCAAGTACCATACCAATGGTAAATCCAGTGAAAGCATAGGACACCCCTTCACGCATGCTGGATTCATCGCCTATCTCCAAAGCAGGCAATGATTTTCCCTTGATCTCCAGCAGCGCAAGATCATGAGTAGTGTCTTTGGCCAGGACTTTGGCGTTTTTGCCTTTTCCGGTAAAAACTGTCAGGGCTTCCATGCGCTCATAGTCCATAATCTCTGGAATCATATGGTCATTGGTGATGACATCCCGGCCATCACCTACCACAAAACCTGCTCCTCTGAATAGAGCCTTTAAACTGCGGGTCGGCATTACAGTACCCACCGCAACTATACTGAACCTAGCCCGCTCAACCGTATCAGAAAGTCCTGCCGCCCACCCATCTAACAGCCAGATCAAAAACAGCAGCCAAGCGAAATACAATATATTTATCAATGAGATACAACACCATTTCTCACCACAATACACTTCCTATATGCATATCTCGGTGTTAATGCAGACTAGCAGACTGCACCTCCGGCTGGAAGCACACAAATCAATTTCTTTTTTCCTACAGATAAACTTTAATTGATGAATAACAGTTCATCCCACACAATACTCCCTCAGCCACAGTTTTTCGTGGGAAAAACAATGAACTTAAGCCCATTCAGACGCCCCTCTTTTAGATGAGCGATATAGAGAGGTATCAGGGGATGTAACGCGGTGATCTTGATGACCAGACAAACTGCCGCATCACAGCCTCATTTTATTTGGGCTGTCATGAACAATAATAAAATCTTGTTGAAAAGCCTGCTGCCATATCTAGCCTTTGTCATATA
>JAJRZI010000037.1 GCA_024275295.1 Gammaproteobacteria bacterium
AATCCCTTTCCAATTTGGCTGAGATCTTTCCGTAGACACGTTCAAATATACGTGGCACAGAGATAAGCAGTGTAGGCTGAATGTGTAGTAAATCTTTCCCTAGCTCTGGTATTGAACGGGCATAAGCCACTCTAGAGCCGGCAATCATTGGAAGATAGTAACCAATGGTACGTTCCAGGGTGTGGGATAGAGGAAGGAACGAGAGAAAACAGTCATCCGGATAGATGGCATAGCATTTGAGCGCAGCCTGTGCATTCCAGATGATATTGGTGTGACTCAACATAACACCTTTGGAACGACCTGTGGTGCCAGAGGTATAGACGATAGTGGCCAGCTCATCCGGCTTGCATTCAAGGGATTGAAGTTTGCACTCTTCAGTCGGCAACCACTCATCAATCCATTTAAGATGTGGTTGTAACGGGATATTCTCTACTGGGTGTAGTGACAGTATGAGATGTAGGCCTGCAAGCTGATCATGAATTTCATGCAGTCCATCCCACTGCTTGCTGTTTTCAATCAAGAGCAGACGGACACCCGCATGCTGCAGGATGTATCCGATATTCTCTGGGCGGTCATTGAGATAGAGGGGGACAACCACAAGTCCGAGTCCAAGCGCCGCCTGATCAAATATGACCCACTCTTTGCAGTTGCGGACGATGAGTGCAACACGATCGCCAGGACTTAGTCCTTCCTTTTGCAGTGCCGCCTGCCATCTGGCGACATGCTGCCCCATCTCGCCCCAGGTGGTTTTATCCCACTGTTTTGTCACTTCGTTAAACTGTATATATGCGATATTGTTTGGGCTTTTTTTTATTCGCTCCCGAAATGCAGCTGCCAGCGTTGGCGCCTGATCCTCTGTAATTGTATCCATACATTTATTCATACTGTTTTAGCCCGGATATTTTATGAATTTACGTGATTATCGCGCAGGATGTTGCTTTCACAAGAAATTTTCTTCAGTTGCGCATAATCAATAATATGCGACACCTTCAGAAAATTTCTTGTGAAATTAATAGACAAGCGAGAACATGTATAATTCATAAAATATCCGGGCTAGCCCTTAAAAACCTCAATCCATCCAGCATCTGCTTCTGATCCCAGAGTCTGAATACGTGACTGCATTTGTTCTTTTCCTTCACTGCTAATATAGTGCATTGGCCCACCACGAAAAGGAGCAAATCCTGTACCAACTACCACACCGGCATCTAATAGGTCTGCATCTGAAACTATACCTTCGTGCAGACAGGCAACGGCTTCATTTAACATACGCATTATCATGCGATCAGCTAAGCCTGGCAATACATTGGCGCCCTCGGTAACCACTACTTTTTGTGCCTTGCCTTTGCTATAGGGATAGAACCCCTGGCCACTCTTTCGACCCAGTTTGCCTTCTGACACCATGGAGCGCAATCTTTCCGGTACCTTTACTGGCAGGCTCTCTGCCAGTTTGTCTGCTACTGCTAGACAAATATCCAGTCCCACCGTATCCGCCAACTCTATGGGTCCCATCGGCATGCCAAAGTCTGTTGCTGCCTGATCAATGGCTGGGCCTGATACGCCGCTTTCTAACAGTACAATCGCTTCCAGCAGATAGGGCATGAGAATGCGATTAACCAGAAATCCCGGGCTGCTTTTTACAGGCAGAGGCAGGTGACCAATCTGTTTGGCAAAGGCGGCAGCCTGTTGAGCGGTATCCGGATCCGTGTTGGTTGCACTGACGATTTCAACCAGTTGCATCTTGGCGACTGGATTAAAGAAGTGCAGCCCAACCAGACGTTGTGGATTTTTCAGGCTGCTGTTTAATACCTCAAGAGGGATGCTGGAGGTGTTGGTGCAGAGCAGGGCACCCTCTTTGAGTCGGGGTTCCAGCTGGGCATAGAGTGCCTGTTTGGCCTCCGTATTCTCAAAGATCGCTTCAATGACAACATCCGCTTTGGGTACGCCTGTGGCCTTGCAATCCGGCATTAGCCGATCCAGTGCATCGCGTACCAGGAGTGGTTTTTTGAGCTTCTTTTTAAACAGGCTGTGCGCCCGCCCCATTGCCTGTGAGAGAAACTCTGGCGCGCGATCCTGTAGTGTGACATGCATGCCCTGTAGTGCGCACCAGGCGGCGATATCGCCCCCCATGATGCCACCACCAATCACATGGACATGTGTCGCTTTAAAATCAGATCTGCGTCCCTCTGCCTTTAACTGATCCTGTAACAGAAAGATCCTGATCAGGTTTTGGGCCGTATCACTACTGATAAGCTTTGCCACTTCCTCGGCTTCACTGGTAAACATCGCCTTTGGATGATTGGCCTGTTTTCTCCAGTGTTTGATCAGTACATAGGGGGCAGGGTAGTGCGCCGGGTTTGCCAGCTTGGCCACCTGCTTCTTTAGAAAATAGCTGACCAACGGGCGCAGCAGCCCGTTGCCGGGCAGCCGTTGCAGCCAGGTGGGTTGGTGCGGCCTGGGTTGTGTCATGATCATGTGGCGAGCTGCCACCTTCAACTGCCGCTCCGGCACAGACATATCGACCAGCCCTACTCGACGGGCGGCGCTCCCACTTAAAGCCCTGCCGCTGAGCATGATATTGAGTGCGGGCAGGTGGCCTATCAACCGGGTGCTACGGACAGTGCCACCGAAACCGGGGAAGATCCCCAATCGCACTTCGGGTAGACCAATGCGGGTGCGGGGATCATTGCGGCAGACACGGTAACGGCAGGCCAGTGCCAGCTCTGTGCCGCCGCCAAGGCAAAAGCCATGGATCATCGCCACGGTGGGGCATTTCAGTCTCTCCACGCGATCAAAGATGGCATGTGCCTGGCGCATCTGTTGCCTGGCCTCATCCACGTCGGTAATACGGCTGAAGGCATTAACATCTGCACCCGCTATAAAGCCACTGGGTTTATCCGAGCAGATAATCAGCCCTGTGGGGTTGGCCTGCTCAATTTCAATCAATGTTGCATCCAGCTCCTCCAATGCCTCCACTGTCAGCACATTGGTACTGCTGTCGGCCTGGTTGAAATGCAACCAGATGATGCCATCCTGATCCTGTTCTGTTCGCCAGTGTTTGTTCATCTTATTTTCCCTCCTGACGTTCCACCAGCATGGCGCCACCCTGGCCGCCGCCAATGCAGATACTGGCCATCCCGCGGTGGGCATCTTTGTGTTCCAGTACTTTTAAGAGATGGAGTACGATGCGGGCCCCGCTGGCGCCAACGGGATGTCCAATGCTGATGCCGCCACCGTCGATATTGAGACGAGCCATATCGATGGGGCCAAAGGGGGTATCCTGATCGAGGTGTTCACGGCAATAATTATTATCTGTCCAGGCCTTGAGACAGGCCAGGATCTGTGCAGCAAAGGCCTCATTGATCTCCCAATAATCTATATCCGCTGGAGAGAGTGCATGCCGTTGGAGTATGGGCGCCATCGCATGTACCGGCCCCAGCCCCATCTGCGCCGGGTTTAGCCCTGCCCATTGGCAATCCACAATGCGCCCCAAAACGGGTAGTTTATATTTTTTAACAGCGGCACTGGATGCCAATAGCAGCAATGCTGCCCCATCTGTGATTTGAGAGCTGTTACCGGCTGTGACCTTGCCCACTGTTCGGTCAAAGAAGGGTTTGAGGCGGCTTAGCTTTTCAACGGTGGTATCGGTGCGCAGCCCTTCATCAGCCGCATACAGTGTGCCGTCAGGGGCATAAAGGGGTGCAATCTCATCCAAACGACCCGCCTCCTGTGCGGCGGCCAGCCGTTGGTGACTTTGAGCCGCATAGGCATCCATCTCTTCCCGGATGATATTGAATTTCCAGGCCAGCTCTTCTGCCGTCTGTCCCATTGACAGCCCCACGATGGGGTCACTCAACCCGCACAATAGAGCGACAATGGGTTGAAAATAGGCAGGGCGAAGCTTGCCCAATTGGCGTACGCGTCCCATTGCCGTTCTGGCCCTGTTCCAACCCGCAAGCCAGGTGACCATCTGCTCATTCAGCAGCACGGGGTGGCGGCTCATGGCTTCAGTGCCGCCTGCCAGTACAAGATCGGAACGTCCTGAAGCGATGTTTGTTGCAGCACAGTCAAGTGATTGCATGGCTGAGGCACAGTTGCGTTGCACCGTCCATGCCGGGACGTGCTCACCACAACCCAACCGCAGTGCAACGACACGTGCAATATTGGCTTCATTTGGGCCACTGGAGACACAACCGAGGATCACCTCATCTATTGCATCCGCCTCAATGGGTTGACGTGCCAGAAGATGGCGTCCCGCCTGCACAGCCAGGTCTGACGCATGAAAAGGGCCGGGTGGCCCCATGGCGCGAAGAAAGGGGGTACGTCCACCATCGACCACGTAGACGACGCGTCCTTTCAAGTTGGTTTTAGCACTTACCATAGGTCAACTCCCCAGTTGTTTTTCTATTTTCAGTTATCACTTTCTTGAGAAAAAGGGTTGTGTATACCCTAAGTGTAGACTGTCAGTCAGGCCAAATGATCGAAGGCATCGACTTGAATAACCTGGCTGCGCAGGGTGCCCATCTCTTCAAGTAGAGCAACTTCTGCGCTCTGAATAATGCCTTTCTCTTGGGCATCGGCAGCCAGTTCATAGATGGTTTTACCCGTGATCAGGCCGTCACGCCGCGCCTTGCTAAGCGTTTTTTCAATGGGGGCCACCTTTTCTGCCATGGCCAACGCCAGCTCATGTCGACCAACAGCCATTGTGGGATCACTGTTTGTGTATATATCAGCCGTCAGGCGATCACGAGCCTCGGAGGGACGCAACAGGAGACGTGCGGCCTGATGCCCTCTCCGGTCATCAGGTTCCACATAGGGCAGACCGGTTGGAAAGATCAGGTGGCGCAGAACCCAGGCCAATGGACGAACCGGCAGGTTGCGCAGCAGTGAGCGCAGACTCTCCTGCATACGATAGAGGCCATCATCCAGCGCCCAGCGCAGCAGGGGGAGGTCCTCCTCCTGGCACCCCTGATTCTCAAAGTGTTTGAGCACAGCTGAAGCGATATAGAGTTCGCTGAGGACATCCCCCAGACGCGCAGAGAGGCGCTCTTTGCGTTTTAGGGCGCCACCCAAGGTCATCATGGCAATATCGGCACAGAGTGCAAAGGAGGCGCTCATCCAGTTCAGATGTTGATAGTAGCGTTTGTTTGGGCCGTTTGTGGGTGATGCTGAAAACCTCCCGCGGGTTAAACCCAGAAAGAGACTGCGCACCAGATTACTCAGCAAAAAGGAGGCATGACCAAATACCGCTTCATCAAACTCCTTCAGTGCCTTTCCATCATGGCTGGCCTGTGCAGCCATAAACTCCTTCAGTATATAGGGATGGCAGCGTATCGCTCCCTGACCAAAGATGATCATACTGCGTGTCAGAATATTTGCACCCTCTACAGTAATGCTGATGGGAATGGCCTGATAGGCCCGTCCCAGCAGGTTGTTGGGGCCAAGACAGATGCCGCTGCCACCCTGGATATCCATCGCATCATTGATGACCTTGCGGTAACGTTCGGTCAGATGGTATTTGATGATGGCGGATACCACTGATGGCATTTCACCACTGTCCAGTGCACCTAGTGTGATTGTCCGTGCTGCATCCATCTGGTAGGTGAGGGCAGCGATGCGGGCCAGTGCCTCTTCCACACCTTCGAAATAGCCGATGGGCATATTGAACTGGCGGCGCACACGGGCATAGGCTCCGGTGTAGCGACAGGCTGCTTTTCCCGCACCCGTCGCCAAGGCGGGCAGGGAGATACTGCGTCCTTCAGCCAGACAATCCATCAGCATGCGCCAGCCCTGGCCGATGCCTTTCTGACCGCCAATGAGCCACTCCATGGGAACAAAGACATCATGCCCATAGTTGGGGCCGTTCTGAAATGGAATATTCAGTGGAACATGCCGTTTGCCAATGCTGACGCCCGGGGTATCTGCGGGGATGAGGGCTACCGTAATGCCTCGCTCCTCTTCATCACTGAGCAGGTGGTCTGGATCAAACAGCTTGAAGGCCAGGCCGATGACGGTGGCAACCGGCCCCAGCGTGATGTATCGCTTATCCCAGTTAATACGGATACCCAGCACTTCCTTGCCTTCATGCTCACCATAGCAGACGACACCGCGATCCGGCATCGCCCCAGCATCACTTCCAGCATCAGGGCCGGTCAGAGCAAAGCAGGGCACCTCTTTGCCTTGTGCCAAACGGGGTAGATAGTAATCTTTCTGCTCCTGGGTGCCATCGTGCAGCAGCAGTTTGGCAGGCCCCAGTGAGTTTGGAACCATGATGGTCACTGCAGCGGTAACACTGCGGCTGGAGATTTTCATCACAATAGTGGAGTGGGCAAGGGCAGAAAATTCCAGTCCGCCATACGCTTTTGGGATGATCATGCCAAAAAAACGGTGCTTACCGATAAAGTCCCATACTTCCGGGGGGAGGTCATGCACTTCATTGGTGATCTTCCAATCATCCAGCATGCGGCAAAGTTCATCGACAGGCCCATCAATAAACTCCCGCTCTTCCTGGGTCAGCATTGGAACAGGTTCTGCCATGAGCTTTTTCCAATCAGGCCGGCCACTAAAAAGCTCACCATCCCACCATACTGATCCGGCTTCCAGTGCCTCGCGTTCAGTATCTGACATGGGGGGCAAAATCTTGCGAAACCTCTCAAGAAGAGGACGGCTTACATAGCGCTGACGAAGCTCAGAGTGCCCGAGTAAACCGCAGATAATGATGGCAATTGCCCATGTTAAAAAGAGCGGAAGGCCATCAATCATGCCAGATGATGAGATGATAATGAGAATGGCGCCAATGCCAAGCAACCATGCCCGGCCAGATACACGTTGATAAGCCAAAATACCAAGGGTACTGATAACAAATACATCAACAAGTATTTCCACTAAATCTCTCCTTATTACTAATGATCACTGGTAATAAGTATCGACCAAATCAAGAATTAATATACTTTTTATTCTTGTTGCTTAGCATCCATCATAATTTTCAAGAATCTGCATTGCAGTATGGATATGCTCAGTTTTTGTATAAAAATGAGGAGAGAAGCTAATACCTCCGCCTCGCTGAGCACAAATGACATTGTTTTTCATAAGATAGCTGTAGAGCTGCGTATGATCTACTTCAGGAACAGAAAAGGTCACAATGCCGGATTGACGTGCCTGATCTCTTGGGCTTAACAGGGTTGTGCCAGGTATATTATCTATTAATTCAATGAGTAAAGAGACATTGTTAAATAATTTATTAGCAATAACATCCAGCCCAATATCCCGTATTAATGACAGACTTGCCTGTAATGCATGGATACCCACCGTGTTGGGGCTGCCACACTCAAAGCGGGTTGCCGTGGGTGAGGGTTTCCACTCGGTGGTATCATAATTTCCAGGTTTATCCACCATGTGCCAGCCATACTGGTTGAGGCGGAGTTGCTCACGAATCTCAGCCCGGCAGTAAAACAGGGCCACCCCCTCTGCCCCCAGCATCCATTTATGCCCATCAGCCATTACAAAATCGGCTTGGCATTTCTGCACATCGAAGGGTAATGCGCCAAGGCTCTGGATGGCATCTATACAGAATAGAATATCATTTGTGTGGCAGAATGCACCAATCTTGTCGATATCAATTCGTAATCCGCGTGCATACTGCACAGAACTGACAGTAACAAGTCGAGTACGATCATTACAGAGCGCAATCAGCTCAGTTTCTGGATCTTCTGATTCTGTCAGTTCAACAAGACGCAGCTCAACACCTTTGCTGGCAAGTGATTCCCAAACAATACGATTTGAAGGAAATTCATCGGCATAACTGACAATATTGTCACCGGGTTGCCAGTCAATACCGTAAGCAATAACAGACAATGCCTCAGAGGTATTTTTCAAAAGAGCAATATCATGCAAGGACGGCGCATTGATCAGCCAGGCCAATGATTCCCGCAAGGCACGTTCAACCTTTAACCATTTAAGGTAGTGCTGTGCGCCATAAGTCATGTTTTCCTGGGCAAAGGAGGAGACAGCTTTAGCCGTTCGTCGCGGCCAGGGGGAAACTGCGGCATGGTTCAGATAATAGAGACCATTGGCAAGCGGGAATTCATCTTCATACAGGGACATGGGCGTGTAATCCTTAAGAAAAAGGTGATAGCTTTACAGACAATTATGACAGCAAAAAACACCGGAACGCCAAAAACTAAAGTGCCAGGAGTGCAATACCGATGGATGAGATTTCACCAAATGACCTCACTGCTGTCCCGTTAATTGGTAAGTAAAGAGGCCTGATTTCCCCAGGTTTTGGTACAATGAGTTTGCTTATAACTTGCTGAACCAATAAGGAAAACCAGGCCATGGCTCATTGTAATACGATCTTCTCACAAATACTA
>JAJRZI010000038.1 GCA_024275295.1 Gammaproteobacteria bacterium
ATATTATGCGGCGGCATCATCTTCTGGATAACCGACTCTTTTCGTTCTGCTGAATAACGGTTCATTTCTCACTCTCTGTCGCCCACCTCAACTTCGATTACAATGGTCAAGTGGGGCGACATCTATCCTGACAGAGGGGGGAGAATAGAGAGCCCAACCATTCAACGGATAGATTTTGATGGCTTTCCCCGATGGGAATAAAGTGGAGCAAATTCTGCTTCAAAAAAAGCCCAGTCAATCTGATGGGCTAACTGTAATAAGGGATGTTTGGGGTTAAGTTGATCCAGTAAGCTGGGATACAAAAAACCGCCTTGATCGGGGTTTGGTGTCTTAGGTTTGCTCAAGTGTCCACCTGTTTTCGTCCAGTTTTATCTTCATTTTGCTGTTTTCCTGGATGCTTATTTCTATCAGGTTTGGCAATATATTGCTTGATAAGCATTGAGTTAGAGGTATTCCAAGATCGACTAATTAAATGTCGATTGGTATTCTGGTATTTGTTCTCAGATCCAGAAAAAGTTATTTGTCCAATAACGAATAGAGAGTTTTTAACTCAGATAACGATTTTGTCGTATGGATGATTGACCATTTTTCATTTTCATCTCCTTTTTTTCCGGCAGCCCAATAATACATATGGACAATACCTTTCTTATCAAGAACCAAGCTTGGAGCAAGAATTTTTACATTGTCCCACTGATGCATTCCTGGGATGGCTGCAATATTGTCGTATGAGTTTATCCATTTATTTCCATCTTTAGAAAAAGCTATACGGATCATATCTTCATGCGCAAAATCATCTGTCGCTGAGCCGTCCACAACTGTTTTTCCAAGATATGCCATTATGTAAAGTCCGTTTACTAAAATTATGTCCGGGTGAGCTACAGCCTTAACAGGTTTATGGTTAAGTGTTTGTGTATAGATGATTGGAGTTTTTGATTTTTTCCAATCTGTACCATTTTTACTTGTGGCTCTACCAACAGGTAAAGACCACTTTCCATCAAATATCCAAAAACTGGCATCTTCTAATCCAAAGGCATTGTAATACAGCTCAAATAGCGCGCTTTTTGGGTTATATATAACGGTATGCTCAAGCACTCCGCCTATATGCCCAATAAAGGGGATATAAAATGATTTCTCAAAAGGTAAGGTGGCATCAAGGATGGGGCCTTTTTTTTCAAAGTTAATGCCATCGTTAGATTCTGCAAGACATATAAATCCCACACCAGGCTCCCCTTTTTTATAAGTTGTATAGTAAAGATTATATTTATCTTTATGTTTAATAACGGCAACAGTTTCAACGCCATAATTTTCATATGGTTGATCAACTTTTATAACCGGGTTTTCTTCTGTTTTTATAAATTTAAAGTTTTGCCCATCACTGCTTGTAGCAAGCCCTAAAACAACAACACCGAATGCTTCGTTTGATGATGAAAGAGTAACGTACATCTTATATTCGTCACCATCCATAAGAACATCAGGGTCAGCTACCAGTTGTGATCTTTTAAAATACTCACTACTCTTGCTGAATACAACAGGCCCTTGGAGATCAAATAGATAATTAGAACGATTTTTAAACTCTTTAGAAAACGAAGTTGTAGATTCACCTATAGAAAATATTACTATAAATAATAGTGCTATATGTTTTCTCAATGTCTCATCTCTTGTATTAGTCAATAGTGTTATGGCCAACTAAACATTCATACTTAAATAACTCTACAGCAACTATAGCCGTAGAGATATTGCGGTGGTTATGACGATATGTGATATGAGCAGCTTGCTGCAATGTGTCATATGCCATCGTAACATACGATGCAATGGTCTCCTCCCCCTTATAATTCGGCGTCAATGCGCCATGATGGAGATATCAACGACCATCAGCGTAAGCAGGAGAAGACCATGAACAAGATTACAACCATTGGGCTGGATTTAGCAAAGAATGTATTTCATGTCATATGCTGTAATGAACATGACAAGGTGGTCAGAAAAAAGATACTTAGGCGAAGAGAGGTTATCCTATTTTTCACCCAAATGCCTCCTTCCCTGGTGGGCATGGAAACTTGCTCTGGTGCCCGCTACTGGGCTCATCAATTCACCGCCTTGGGACATCAAGTAAAACTTATTCCAGCGCAGTTTGTGAAACCCTTTGTGCAGGGCAATAAAAATGACTATAACGATGCTTTAGCAATAGCCGAAGCCGTTGTTCGTCCAAGCATGCGTTTTGTGGCGCCCAAAACAACGGCTTAACAAGATGTGCAGGCGCTTCACCGCCTGCGTGGAAGACGCCTGCAAGAACGTACGGCCCTCTGTAATCAGATCAGAGGACTACTGGCAGAATATGGCTTGATCTTGCCACAAGGCGTCAATGTTATCCGGCGAAGTATCCCTGAATTACTGGAAGATGCTGAGAATGGCCTAAGCGACCTGTTTCGCCAGCTTTTGGTACAGTGCTACCAGCAGCTGCAGGGGCTTGATGAACATATCGCCTTTTACACACAGACACTGGAAGTACAGAACCAACAGAATGAAGCCTGCCGGAGGTTGCAAACCATTACAGGATTTGGCCCCATCACTGCCAGTGTCTTTTATGCCATTGTAGGTGATGGCAGTGCTTTTCGGCGAGGGCGTGATGTATCTGCGTCTCTGGGTCTGGTACCAAGACAGCATTCAAGCGGTGGAGCAAACACATTACTGGGGATCAGTAAGCGAGGAGACAGTTACTTGAGAAGCCTGCTGGTTCATGGTGCCCGGTCAGTGGTTCAGCATGCACAAAGAAAAGATGATCAACTGAGCCGCTGGATCAATAAAATCAGGTCAGAGCGTGGCTATAACAAAGCATCAGTAGCATTGGCCAATAAACTGGCTCGTATTGGTTGGGCCATATTAAGTCAGCAAACCGTGTACCGCACAGTGTAATGCCATGTAGCAAAAATGAATGAAATGAGCAAAGAGAGGTAACTTGCCAACGATTGCGAAGACATTGTAAACAGTGATGACACAACAGGTCAGACCGGCGTATTGAAAACCTGGGTCCTGCGAAGGTCATAATAGACCGAACGGACGATAAGGACGATACGCGCATATTTCATCGAGGCCAGAGGGTGATATACCCCTCGCCACAGGCCGGATATACGAGAGCAATCCTGTCCCTGTCATTGGATTTACAACGTCTTGCAAAATGGGAGGAGACCATATAAGCAGGACGGCTGGGGCAAAAGGAATTAGCTGCTGCATAAGCGAGTTAATTTTGCACAGGGAAGTGCTAAATTTATCACGAGATAGCGGCACAATCGAAAATTATTGGATAAAGTGCAAGCAATACAACCTGCGTCAACCTCTAGCTTACCCTGTTTACTCCAGCCACAAAGGGTATATACTGATCACACTGGTTTCGCCTTGAAATCAATAAGCAGCCATATTAAGGGCTTAGACAGGCCCAAGACGTTCTGGGAGTCCCCTCCAAGAATAGAGGCCGCAACAAAGGCAAAGCTTATCTATTCTTGAGATGCACCCATGGGAGGATAGACACATGAAACAAGCATTGCACAGCCCTAATAGCAGCATCATTCTGAATTCAAATCTATATTGCTCCAAGCTAGCAACACTTGTGCAGGCACTCCTTATCTGTATTGCATTGATAACATTCCCGGCAGCTTTTGCTGCACAGACACCTGAGCCACAACTATCACCAATTAGCCCGGAATTCAAAGCATATAACGATCAAATAAAACATAATCAAACTCTTGGCAACGATTTACGACGATTTACCAGCGACGGTAAAGCCCTCGGCTTTATACCTTCTCCTGTTGATCTTTCAGACCTGCAACCACCAACTCAGCTGACCGATTCGGAATTATTTGTCACCGCTGCTGCTGTCCTTCCGTCTATGTATGACTTGAGAGCTCTTGGTAAGGTTACGGATGTACGAGATCAGTCCGCCTGCGGTGTCTGCTGGGCATTCAGTGCTATGGGTTCTGTGGAATCAAATTTAATGCCTGGCGAAAACCGGGATTTCGCAGAGAACCATTTGAAGAATACACATGGCTTTGACTGGGGCCCCTGTGATGGAGGCAATGGTGATATGGCAACTGCCTATATGGCACGTTGGAGCGGACCGGTGGCAGAACAGAAGGATATCTATGATCACACCTCAAGCATCTCCCCTCCCAATCTGAAACCCAGCAAGCACCTGCAAAAGGTTCTGGTTCTGCCAGCAAGAACAACACCCCTAAACAATGACGCAGTCAAACAATCAATAATGAACTTTGGTGGTGTAGAAACTGCCATTTACTTTGATAACGTTTATTTCAACCCAACCACCAGTGCCTACTACTATAACGGCACTGCCAGCGCCAACCATGGTGGAACAATTGTTGGCTGGGATGATAATTACGACAAAAATAACTTTGCCACTATACCGCCCGGTAACGGTGCATTTATTGTAAAAAACACCTGGAGTTCTGCTTGGGGAGACAATGGATATTACTACATGTCCTACTATGACTCATACAACCTGACCTACACCAATCATGTGTTCATAGCTGCGGAACCAACGTCAAACTATAAAAACATCTATCAATACGATACTCTGGGCTGGACCTCCCGCCTAGGCTATGGCAGTTCCACAGCATGGTTTGCCAACATTTTCACCGCCACAGCTGACGAGCAACTTACCGCCATCAGCTTTTATGCCGCATCCAGCAGCAGCACTTTTGATATCTATATCTACACCGGCGTTGGCACCTCACCTCGCACCGGCACTCTGGAAGGCACAATCATTGGGGGAGTTGTCGAGTATGGCGGCTACCACACCATCTCTCTGGATTCCATACCAAACATTAACCTTGTTAGTGGGCAAAAGTTCTCTGTCGTTGTGCGGATGACAACACCAGGATCAACTTACCCAATACCTATGGAACGACCCGTTGGGGGTTACAGTTCACAGTCAACCGCCAATGCCGGTGAGAGCTACATCAGTTTCGACGGCAGCAGCTGGAGTGATTTGACAACCTCCTACGCAAATACAAATGTTGCATTGAAAGCATTCACAACTAACCCCTGCCCGGCCTGTAAAACCATGGTCGGCGCATATGATGGCAATGGCCTCTGGCTAATGGACAATAATGGTGACGGACTGTGGACTGAAGCCGGTGATTCATTCCATTTCTTTGCCGGTGTTCCTGGATATATCCCACTAACCGGAGACCATGATGGTGACGGCGTATCAGAAATCGCCGTTTACAAAGACGGCATTTGGTACTGGGACACAAACGGAAATGGCGTATGGGATGCAGGTGATACCAACTATTTCTTCGGTGGTCCAGGTTACACCCCGGTCACTGGCGACTGGGATGGCGATGGGAATACCGATATCGGTGTCTACATAGATGGCATTTGGCTGATGGATATGAATGGAAATGGTCTGTGGGATGACGGCATCGACAAGCTGGGGTTCTTCCTGGCCTCTCCTGGTTATACACCTGTCACTGGCGATTGGGATGGTGATGGTATCACTGAAATCGGTGTTTATCAGAATGGCGTCTGGTTTCTGGATCTAAATGGCAATGCCCAGTGGGATGAGGGTGTTGATACAACATACTATTTTGGAGAGACTGGCTATACCCCCATCACTGGGGATTGGGATCAGGATGGCAACAGTGAGCTTGGCCTCTATCAAGATGGAGTCTGGTTTTTGGATATGAACGGCAATACCCAATGGGATGGCACAGACGTCAACTACTTCCTTGGACTTACAGGTTACACCCCCGTAACCGGGCTTTGGTAAAACAGCCTGTTGTTAGGATGGCAGAACTGACCCTATATCAGTTCTGCCATCGAGAAGGGTAAGCTTATGGCTACGGAAAGAATGACACATACTTAAGCCAAAAATGTAGGACGGCTCCCACACGCCCTACATCAATAGCAAAACCGCTTAAGTTAAGTACCATTACACTCAAACCACTCTTTTCTGTACGCCCCTATGTGGCATTGCAGTTAAACTCTGCCTCAAGCCATTACTATATCCCCTCACAACAATGGTCATAGCAGCAAAACGATGAGAACATTAATAGTAGGCATAACAGGCTTTAGCGGTCGACATCTGGCTAAATACCTTGTCACACAGGGTCAAGAGGTATTTGGCATATCATCAGGCCACCATCAAATAGATGCCACTGACTGGCTAAGCAAACATAGCTCTATCAGCACCTGTGATCTTGCTGATAGAAAGCAGCTCTATGGCATTATAGAAGATATATTGCCCGACTATGTTTTTCATCTTGCTGCCGACAATTCAGCCAGGCTTTCAGAGTTCAATCCCGAAGCCTGTTTTCAGGTCAATGTTTTCGGTACATTCAACCTGCTCGAATCTATACGCAAAGCCAAATGTGATCCAGTTATCCTAGTGCCCGGTTCCAGTGCGCAGTTCGGCCTGGTACCTGAGGAAGAGAACCCAATAGTTGAAACCACACCATTTCGCCCAGTCAATCCCTACGGTGTTAGCAAGATTTCACAGGCAATGACAGCCTACCAATATTACCTAAGCTACGGATTAAAGGTTATACGCACAAACACATTCAATATACTGGGGCCAGGTCAGCCAGACACTCAGATGCCAGCAGCATTTGCCAAGCAGGTTGCCGCGATAGAGAAAGGTCAGCAAACAGAGATGACTGTAGGCAATCTAGAGACACTCCGTGATATGACAGACATTCGTGATGTCGTACGTGCATACTGGCTTATAAGCAGACAATGCCCTCCTGGTGAGGTTTACAACGTATGCTCAGGTATCTCAATCTCAGACAGAGAGATTCTGAAACACTTAACAGACCTCTCGCACTGCCCCGTTAACATCAAACAGGGACCAATAAGGAGAGCCGCATACGATGTGCCCATGCAGGTTGGCAACTATGCTAAACTAAATCGCGCTACTGGGTGGGAGCCGGAAATCCAACCTGAACAAACACTAAAAGATGTTATTGACGAGTGGCGTCTCCGAAGAGACTAAGCCACAGGTAATTACATGAGCAATTCAGAATTTTGGAAGGGTAAACGCGTCCTTGTTACTGGTGCTGCAGGCTTCATTGGCGGCCACCTGACACACAAACTACTAGAAATGGGCGCCGAGGTTACGGCCTTTATTCGCTATACCTCAAGAGGTAGCCAAGGCTCCCTGGCAGCGCTACCCAATGAGCTTAGATCAGGCCTTCGAATAATTTCAGGCGACATAAGAGATCCTGCTGCAGTCACGAATGCTATACGCAACCAGAATGTTATTTTTCACCTCGCCGCACTCATTGGTATCCCTTATAGCTATGTCCATCCCATTGAGTATGTTCAGACCAACGTTCTGGCAACCACCTATCTTCTTGAAGCAGCCAGAAACCACGAGATCGAAAAATTCGTTAATTTCTCAACCAGTGAAGTCTATGGAACTGCCCTGTATGTCCCCATTGATGAAAACCACACTTTGCAAGGGCAATCACCCTACTCTGCCAGCAAAATAGCAGCTGACCAACTTGCCCTCAGTTTTTTTCGCACATTTGACCTCCCTATAGCCATTGCCCGCCCCTTTAATACCTATGGCCCACGACAGCCGGCTCGTGCAGTTATTCCAACGATCATTTCACAGGTGTTGCGTGGTGGCGATGTAAAGATCGGCGCACTGTCACCCACTCGGGATCTTACCTTTGTGGAAGATACCGTCGATGGTGCTCTTTGCATCGGTGAATCGGATAAATCTGTTGGTGAAGTGATCAACATAGGCTCATCAAAGGAGATCAGCATTGGCGACCTGGCCAACAAGCTGTTTGAACTGCTTGGTGAACAACCTAAGATTATCTGTGATGAACAACGTCTACGACCCAGCAAGAGTGAAGTCGAGAGACTGCTGGCTTCAACACAAAAGGCACAGGAGCTACTGGGATGGAAACCTCAAACCAGCCTGGAACAAGGACTTATGTCGACCATCGAATGGATTCGCAGCAATATGGATTTTTTTGAGGTCGACAATTACCATGTATAGACTTGCTTATCATAGAGAGAAAACAGCATGAAAGCAGTAATACTTGCGGGAGGTAAAGGCACACGGCTCGCTCCATATACCACAGTGCTTCCAAAACCCCTGCTACCTGTCGGCGGAGTACCTATCCTTGAAACCGTACTCAGACAGCTGAAGTATCACGGCTGCACTGAAGTTGTATTGGCTGTTGGTTATCTTGCACCACTTATTCGTGCCTATTTTGATGAAAACCCGTTATCCAAAGAGCTTGATATCCGCTATTACCAGGAGAGTGAGCCACTGGGAACAGCCGGAGCACTCCCCTCAATAGAGGGTTTGGATGAGCCTTTTTTAGCCATGAACGGTGACATTCTCACCACGCTGAATTACTCGAAATTACTCCAGTTCCACAAGGACGAAGATGCGGCCCTGACAGTCGCTGTAACCCAGAAACGGATACAGATTGAACTTGGTGTTCTCGATATTAATGACAACGGGCATATTGTTGGCTATGACGAGAAACCTGTGAAGCTCTACCCTGCCAGCATGGGGATTTATATCTATTCACCCAAAGTTCTGGAGCTAATGGAAAAAGATGTCTATCTCGACATCCCATCTCTGGTGCTCAAGCTTATTGAGATGGGTGAGCGTGTATCAGCCTATAAATCAGATTCATTCTGGCTAGATATGGGTAATCGGGATGATTATGAGCGTGCATCTGCCGAATTTGAGAAGAACCAGGCTGCATTTCTACCTGACCTCTAGAACCTATCCACCTGACAAAAACCTGCAACAAACACGATGGATCATATTCTGGTCAGCGGTGCAAACGGCTTTATAGGTCAGGCACTTTGCCAACACCTAGTGAGCAAAGGCTTTTATGTTCGGGGAAGCATCAGAGACCGTAGCGCTCTAACCAACAAAGACAAAGCCTCTGATTATTTTGAGACCGGCTCTCTGGAAAACGAAATCGACTGGACTGATGCCTTGCATGGCATGGATTATGTTATCCACTTGGCTGCTATTTCTGAAGTCAGCAAAGAACGCTCAACAGAAGCCCCTGAACTCTTCCAGCATATAAATATAAATACAACTCAAAGATTGGCCGCACAGGCTGCACAATCAGGCGTCAAACGTTTTATTTATATCAGTACAATAAAGGTCAATGGTGAGCTTTCTCAGGAGAATGCTTTTAGCCCTTCAGACCTGCCAACACCTCAGTCATGCTATGGAAAATCAAAGCTGGAGGCTGAACAGCAGGTCACTGCAATTTGTGAAAAGACCGGTATGGAAACCATTATCATCCGTCCAACCATTGTTTATGGGCCAGGAGCGCATGGGAACATCTTAAGGCTCATGAAGCTGATCAACACCGGCCTGCCTATTCCTCTCGGTCTGGTACAAAACAAGCGCAGTCTGGTGAGTATTGAAAACCTGTGTGACTTGATTGTTACCTGCCTGCTGAAGGAGCATCTGACAAACAGGGTATTTCTTGCCGCAGATGGTGAGGATATTTCATCGCCCGATCTGATACGACTGCTGGCCGGGCTTATGGGTAAAAAGGCCCATCTCTGGCCAGTCCCCGTTCCCCTGCTGAAGCTTTTGGGAATACTGACCTTTAGAACCGGAGAGATCAGACGTTTAACCGGCTCTCTACAGGTAGATGCCAGTGAAACCAGAAAGCTGCTTGACTGGACGCCACCCTATCGTATGAAAGATGCCCTGAAAATCACTGTCGAGCACTACTTACAGCAGCGTAAATAAGGCTATTCCACTGACGTTTCTGCCCATGCAATCTTCAGATTGGCGGCAGCCGCTGTATATTCATCAATCTGCTTACAGGTCAATGCAGCAATGTCACCTGATGGCTCCTCGCTAAAGGACTTATACCAATGAACAATCGCATCTACCGTCTCATCAACACCCCAGGCGGAACGCCATGTAAGGTGTTGCCTGGCTTTGCTGCTATCAACATGCAGAACAAAGGCCTCTGAACCTATCTGATCCTGCTGAACAATCAACCGTGTTGAGGGGGGCTGCCACCTGTCCAGCAATCGACTGACAATATCACCAACGGTATAGACTTCAGCTCCGGCAGGCCCAAAATTCCATGCTGAGGCATATAAGCGACTATCAAGAGACATTTTATATGCCAGCCAGAGATAGCCACTCAATGGTTCCAGCACATGCTGCCAGGGCCGGGTTGAATTTGGGTTGCGGATAACAACATCTTCCCCCGCTTCAATAGCCCGGACAATATCTGGAATAAGCCGATCAGCCGACCAGTCCCCTCCACCGACCGCATTACCCGCTCTTACTGAGGCAATGGTCAGATCATCTCTACTGGTCGACTTCTGGAACTTCGGGTCCTGGTATGCAGCAGTAACAACTTCAGCCGCAGCTTTGCTTGCAGAGTAGGCATCAAAGCCACCCAGCGCATCTGTCTCGCGATAGCCCCATTCCCAACCCACATTCTTGTAACACTTGTCACTGGTCACAATAATTACGGTTTTTACTGAAGCTGTCTTCCGTGCAGCTTCCAGTACATTAACGGTTCCCATGACATTAACATCAAAGGTATAAGCAGGATTTTTGTATGATTCACGCACCAGAGCTTGTGCTGCCAGATGAAAAACAATGTCAGGATTATGCTGCTGGAAGGCCTGCTCCATAAACACAGAATCTAGGATATCGCCCTCTATACTGACAATATCTTCACTTAGGTGTGCAGCATCAAAATGATTTGGATCAGTGAGTGGTGCAGTGGAATAACCGATGACTTCCGCGCCCAGTTTTTTCAACCAGAGTACCAGCCATGAGCCTTTAAAACCGGTGTGCCCTGTCACGAGCACTTTTTTGCCGTTGTAAAAATTGTTAAAAGGATTTGTCATTTTTCATTTCTCTGGAGAGATGGTTTTCCGCAAGCCTTATACCAGTCTATTGTCTTTTCCAAACCCTGCTCAAGCGAAAAGATCGGCTTCCAACCTGGCAAAAGCTGCGCTTTACTGGAAACACCTTCAACTACAGGCTCTGATGAAGCACTGCCTAATACCACAGGAGAGAGATCCTGCCGCCCGGTGCTCGAAAGTATGGCTTTAACAATATCCAGAACAGTGACCAATTTATCGCTGGCAAAATGATAGAGATCATCCAACGGTGCATTTTCAAGCATCTGTTGTGCCAATAGCAGATAGGCACGCACGGCATCCTCAACATAAAGAAAATCACGTTGTGCCTTTCCGTCACTTCTTAGCACAGGCTGCCTGCCTTCCAATACAGTGCGGATAGTTCCCGGTATCAGCCGGTGGTAATTCAGATCACCACCACCATACACATTGCTGCTACGTGTGATACAGAGCGGTAGATCATATGTTTTGGAGTATGTCCGGCATATCATCTCGGCACACAGTTTGGAGGTAACATAAGGCGATAGTGGTGTAGAGAATGCCCTCTCTGCCTCCCCCTTTACTGCATAACTGGATGCGTAAATCACCTTTGCACCGCTCCCTGTCACTCGCATCGCTTCGAGTAGATTCCACACACCTCTGGTATTGGCTTCAAATGTTTCCAGTGGATACTGCTCTGCAATGGTTACCTGTGTCTGCCCGGCAAAATGAAACACAATATCGATAGGTTTCTCCCTGAAAAGAGTCAGAAGAAAATCATAATCTGTGACATCTCCCTCAATCTGGCTCAACCTGTCCCTATCTAATTCAGCTATCGTTGTATTCTCCTGACTCCGATTTGAGCGGGATACACCAATAACATTTGCGCCCTGTTCACAGAGTGCCTGCACAAGCCACTGCCCCATAAACCCGCGACTGCCTGTCAGCAATACAGTAACGCCACTCCAGTCAAAATCATTCACTGTTCAGAGTTCCTGACTTCAATAGGTTATTTATCTCGCACCCAGGGTGGCTTGCCAGTCGCCCAGAGATTATTAAGGTAGCTGTTGTCTTTATAGGTATCAAGACACTGCCAGAAACCATTATGTCGGTACTCCAGTAGTTGCCCGTCTGCGGCAAGCCTTTCAAGCGGATCTTTTTCAAGTATGCAGGATTCATCAGCATCCAGATAATCAAAAAACTCTTTGCGAAAAACAAAGAAACCACCATTTATGACGGAACCCAACTCTGGTTTCTCAGAGAATTTCTTTACATGGCCATTCTCAGTCACTAGCTCACCAAACTGTGAATTGACCTGCACACCGGTGACAGTTCCGATTTTTCCATGCGAACGATGGAAATCCAGCAATGCCTGAATATCGATATCAGCAACACCATCTGCATAGGTGACCATGAAATTTTCTGTATCAACGTACTTCTCAACCCTTTTCACCCGACTTCCCGTCATGGTTTCGGCTCCAGTATCAACCAGAGAAATATTCCCCTCCATACCCGGCTGCTCATCAATGAATTTAGGTTTGCCCCTTGGAAAGGTCAGCTCAATATCCCGGTGCATCACCTGATAATCAATAAAATACTTCTTGATCATCATGCCTTTATAACCCAGACAAAGGATAAAGTTATTGAACCCATATCGGCTGTATATATCCATAACATGCCAGACAATGGGGTGATCACCAACCTCCACCAGCGGTTTTGGATAGAACTGGGTCTCTTCCCTGAATCGAGTCCCCTGTCCACCACACAGGATGACTACAGGAATATCCGAAACCCCCTTATGCCCTTTACCCATCAAACACCTCTTTGAATATTAAGTATCATTATCAGATCTGTTACCAGCCAGTTGGTTTAGGTAGATAACTTCAAGGTTTTTTGCCATTGAGGCCATGGAATAGCGCTCCCGAATAACCTTGCTTCCACGTTCTCCAAGGGCATTTCGGTAATCACTGTCACGTACCAGCTTCTCAATTGCAGCACTCAAATCCGCGACATCCCCCGGCTCAACCAGAAGCCCGCTCACGCCATCCTCAATCACAACCGGAAGATCACCAACCCGCGATGCTACAATTGCCCGTCCCATCCCCATTGCCTCCAGCGCAGTCAGTGGTAGACTCTCTTTCAACGAAGGGACTACAAATATATCCATTGCCGCCATATAAAGATATGCATCTGTACAGAAGCCGGCAAATTCAACCTGCTCTTCAATACCAAGCTCTGCTGCCAAAGCGGTGAGCGCATCCAGCTCCGGGCCTTCACCGACAACAAGAACACACAGATCAAGCTCTTTATCCAGAAGCTTTTTAACAGCTCTGAGCAATACTGCCTGCCCTTTACCTGGATGAATACGACCCACAACACCAATAACAACCGTATCATCACCGGCACCTAACTCTTGCCGAAGGGCTTTGACACCATCAGCATAGGTTTCTGCTGATCTTGGTTCAACCGAATTTGGCACAACTTGTACCGGACTAATACCAAGTGCTTCAACATCCTTTTTTGCAGCATATGAACCTACCAGAACCAGATCTGCAAAACGGACAAAAAAACCATCCATCATCTCATACAGGCGGTATCTGCCAATTTGCGTCTTGCCATGCCAGCCATGTACATGAGCAATCCACGGCACATGGCAGAAGCGGGTCAATAAAAAACCCACAAGGTTTGAGCGCATATCGTGGGAATGTATGAGTGTAGCACCCTCTTTTTTGTACAGACGGGCAAGTGAACGGGCTGTTGACAGGGCACCGGATAATCCTTTCCACTCCAATTCAGTTCTGGGCACATCTTTCAGCACCGGGGCAATGGCCGTTCCACTCCCTCTCAGCAAGACAAAAACGGGGTTGATCAATGTGCGGTCAAACTGTTTCAGCACGCCTTCCAATAGGGTTTCTGGGCCACCTGCTTTCTCATAACTACCTTTAATTTTCAATATGGTTGGTGGTTTGGATACCATTAATTATTACCTAAACACAAAAATATATAAGTATTGTTACCTGTATGAACATCAGGTCTTGTTTTTTTCATGCTGGATAGCAAGCTCAACAGCTTCCATT
This sequence comes from Gammaproteobacteria bacterium, assembly GCA_024275295.1. Taxonomy (GTDB): domain Bacteria; phylum Pseudomonadota; class Gammaproteobacteria; order Chromatiales; family Chromatiaceae; genus WFXD01. The sequence goes on from JAJRZI010000038.1 coordinate 13,956, forward strand.
AAAGGTTTGTACCACATGGGAGGAGTGAACAGCCTTTCAAAGGTTTCCCGGCTGGCTTTTCCCAGCCGATCAACCAGAGCCAGATCCTTCATCACCATAGACATCTTCTCTGCAAGCGATTGCGGATTAGCCATCTCAAAAATAATACCGTCTTGCCCATCAGTGATAATATCTTCATTGCCTGTTTCAGATGCCGCGATCACAGCCTTACCGAGCGACATCGATTCTGTAAGCACAAGATCATGCGGACTGTTCCAACAATTGGGGATAATCACTGCAATCGACCGCTGCACCTGCTCTCTTACACCCGTCTCCCACTTTGAAGTGACATCCAGCTCAACCCTGTGTTTACCAGCGGCATTGATTGCTGCAATCTGCCCCTCCAACGCCTTTGATGCCCGTAACAAAAAGAATTTTAGATAGACAGGCTCATCAAAATGCTCAAGTGCGGCAAGGATAATATGCTGCCCTTTGGGCGGCACCTGTGCTCCATAAAAGACAAAATAGGGATCATCAAGATCAGGTTCACCACCCTGTCCCACATCAGGAACATAGGGAAATACACCTTTTGATATACGATCTCCAGCTACGCCCAAATCCTGAATATGCTGAGTCAGATGCCTGCCATTGGTATAAACGGCCCCCACATGATCATAGACGCCGCTCCTCCAATGGTACTGTAAGGCAACAGAACGCACAGCAGCTTGGAGCGTGCTCATTACCCCAGAGTGCAGAGAACAACCATGAAACAGGCCACGAAGAAAACGCCGGTCAGTGCATTTGTGGCAAGGGTGTCCATCCTTGAAGCAGTAGCCATTTACACAACCAAGACCATAATCATTGACAAAAAAGACAACCGGTATACCACGAGAGTGCAGCACATTGATCACATCAGGTGAAACATACTGCAACAGATTCTGCACAACTGCCACATCAGGTTTAACCTTATCAATCAGACGATTGAGTTGGCGGTTAACACTACCATCAGGAAAGGCACGTCGTGCAATTGCAAAGGGATTACGCTCTTTGACAGGAGGTGGCTGAAACTCCAGCCACTCCTCGGGCATACTTTCCTGGTCATATAGACCAATAAAGGGCACAACATTGTGTCCGTGCTGGGACAGTTCGCCTTGCACAGAAGAAAAAATCCTGCCTGCACCGCCGCCATTGGTTTTGTAACTAATCAAGATCAGATTCACAATCAACTACCCCTACATATCTCTTTATTAACTGGCATTCCACCACGTGAGCTGACCAGCTTAAAATTAGGTGATTACACCGCTGATCTGATTTGATCAGTGGAATGATATCCTAGATTAATCTAGGCCCATCAATGTATTGAATGATGCTACGACATACTGCTAACCAGAGCAATACGATAAAAACATTGCAATGTGGCTGGACGGAGCAGGTTGCAATTTGGGATTTGAATTTGTGAAATTACTGTGATATCCGGGGTAGGCTCAGGGCTTAATCAATTTGCTTATTTCATACCTGCAATACAGCTAACTTACGACGGCGCAAAGCCAGCAACATAACCGGTAGTGCGACTAGAAAAAGGGCTATGACAGAAGGTTCTGGCACGGCAGTGATATTACCAACCAGAGTAACATTGATTGGTGTAAGTGAGCCATCGGGGTTGATATTCTCGAAGACGACCGCCCACAGCGCTGGATCATCAATATTCTGGAAAGCTGAAAAAAGATCCGTATTATTGGGGTTCAAGAATTGATCTGAAAATAGTGTCACCCCCAACACATCAAGAAAGAGACCGATGCTACCTACTGAAGGAGTAAACACTGCCTCCAGCAAACCCAGGTCATAATCGAGGATCTGGCCATTAACAAAGTCGATGATTGTTTTTTGCTCACCTCCAGAATCAGAGCCATCAAATATTGGAATAAGGGTGCTGGAATCACTCTTGAAATAGAAACCAAAGGTTGTGGCAGGATCAAAAGGGTCGAGAAGCTCAACCCCAACAACTACTGGACTAGGAATAAAATAGGTAGTCCCCGTATCAGGGTTATAACCATCAAATGGGTCAAGCGGTGTAGCGCTCACGCTACTAATGCCTCCGATAATCAGGTACACGGCGAAGAGTAGGCGGTTTGTCCACTGAGAGATAGTTCTAGTCGAACCGGATTCAATAAATTTGAGTGCTAACATACCGCCCCCTAAGAATTACCCTAATAACCATACTTTAATAGTGCAAAATTCGAGCCATTCTATAACCGCATGATCTTTAAGTGATTCTTAAAGTCCCTATTTCCTGAAGTGTAAAATTTCCTGATATTTTTCACTGTTATTATCCGACTGAAAATCCAGATAATGCCACTTTACACGGCTAACCTTTTGTTATATATAGAAAATCTATAGTGTAAAATAACCTGACACTAACTATGGAAATGAAGTTAATCAAGAATAGTCTTTTGTTTCCCCTCTTACAATAAGCACCCCAAATAAATATTCCTTTAAAATCAACAAACAAGGTGAGATTTTATAAAATTTATGTGTTTTTCTGGTTGGCACCTAACGCCTTTTTTATACAATGGTGGGATTGTTTTTTTATAAAAACACTTGCTACTATTACCTAACTCTTGCAAGTGCTTGCACGTAGCTCGTAGCACGCACACTGCACAAGTTCTTGGTATGTATAGTGATATTTATTCTTTTGGGAATCACAATAAGGATTCCATCCTTAGGTCCGTAAACGGCACATCCGTGTGCTACTTCTCCACTTAAGAATAAATTCACTCTACAAATCAATATCTCGCCTAAAGCGGCTACTGTTGGTGCACATTGCACACACAATCACTTACAGGATCTAGTACACCGTCCAGGTTATTTTGACGGGTTCAGCGCTACTGTGGTGCTTTGCAACACCAACAGTAGGCGCTCTAGGCGAGGCGCAGCTTACAGGCAATGGCCATAGCCCTTGTCAAGCGCTGTACCAACAGGCACTTTAGACGACGCCGTGGCAGGACACCACAGTAGCGCCCGAAGGGTATTAAAATATATAGGCAACACAAGCAACTGACCAACTATGCAAAAATTAAACAAAAAACGGATCTTTGATATTATCGTCACACTATTTGCAGCACTCTTTTGGCTGCCCGTCTTCTTGATTTGCGCGCTGGTAATCCTGATTTTCGAGGGGCGTCCGATCTTCTATATCTCAGAGCGCCGTGTTGGTGATAGCGTCAGACGTATCATCAAATTCCGAACTATGGTGCTGAACGCGGATCGTATCTGTAATCGTGAAACAGTCCCTGTATCCGATGATGTGCGGTTTCTAAACATCCCTACAGACTCAGACCTGTACACCAAAGTTGGCAAAGTAATCGAGCGTTATACCCTGACTGAAATCCCACAACTTTTCCATGTTTTGCAAGGACATATGAGTCTAGTAGGAAATCGCCCATTACCTGAAAATGTCGTTATTTCGCTGGAAGAGGAGTTTCCTAAGGCAGCTGATAGATTTCTAACACCAGCAGGAATGACAGGGCCGGTACAATTGGTTGGAAGGACCAACATCCATGACCGTGAACGCCTAATGTTGGAGATGACATATTGTCGGGTAGCAAGCAAGGCGTACTCTTGGCGGTTGGATCTCCTAATTTTGCTTTATACGGTGTTTATAGCTGTTGGTATCAGACAACCATTAACAGTGATTGAAACAAAAGAGTTTATCCTGAAGTACTCAAACCTCAGCTTTAGTTACCCTGAGGGCCTACGTCGGCGCTCAAGCGACAATGGTTCATCCAGGCGAACCGTTTGGCCATCAGATAAACAGAAGTAGACATTACGAGAAAGGACATATGTTGCCTGAAAGCTCTCATTCATATTAATTGCAGTATCCCTTGTTTTTTTCAGGTAAAACATCAGCTTGATTCAGGACGAGTAAAAAGTATGAACGGCGTGGGCCAACATACCAGCAACCTTCTCCAGACTCACTGCCCTCTGTGTACCTCAAACAATGATGCATTTATCATGCAGGGAAGGGACCCTTATCTGGATAGAAATGAAACATTTAAGGTTGTCAAATGCCTTGGTTGCGGGTTACTCCGATTGAAAACCGTACTGCCACCAGAACAGCTTGAAGAGTGGTATGAGGCTCACTATGGCGGCCATCAACAAACACTTGAACAAGCAACAACCGGCTCAGATGTAAAGGATCAAAAGAGCCCCAATAGAGGCCTGCTCCGCAAGTTGGCCCAGCTGAATTATCAAAACCATGTTGCATCTATACTGCCAGCAGAGGGGAAAATACTTGAAGTGGGCTGCGGTACCGGAAACATAATAGCCCAGCTTAAAGAGAGAGGTGCTGAGGTAACCGGTATAGAACCAGATAAAGCCGCATGCAATATTGCCAGGCTCAATGGACTTGAGGTGTACTCCATGCCATTTGAGGAGTTCCATGAGCATGGCAAAAAATATGACCACATATTGTTTTCATATGTACTGGAGCATATACCTGACCCTGTATCCACACTAAAGCTAGCCGGTAAACTGCTACAGCCAAATGGGCAGATCCATATTTTTACCCCGAATAACGATTCACTAGCGCGCCACCTGTTCAAATCCAACTGGATGAGCTGGCACATCCCCTATAACAAAGTATTTTTTACCAAACAGACCCTATCAAAATCGATAGATGCTGCCGGCCTAAGAGTTGAAAAAATGCAAAGCCTTAACCGGGCAGATGAACTATTAGAATCATGCAGAATTGCACGTGCGAAAAAAAACAACAGAAATATCATTGAATTTCCAACTAAAAACAGGTTTGGGTTGCTTTTTTTCAGTCTTGTCTTCAGGCCGTTTAATCTGATCGGATATGGAAATATACTATACGGAATCGCAAGCAAGATTCATTGTTATTGACACATCCTAATAATTCCAGTTTTATGCTTGAATTGTATTCGCGACTATGCCTTGGACAGAAGCAGGAGGGGGCATGCAAACACTGCATCCCCTCTGGTGCTGTCGCGCAACGGGCAAGCTGTATTGCCTCAACAAATAATGCATCAGTATGGTGAGGTCGCTCAAATGAAGACATTCGCATTTATCAACTTGGCTATTGACGGGGGATATCAGGGCGTTCACCACGGCGTTGCCTGTTTAATTCCCATTGTCCGCCAACACGGATACACCCCTGTGGTTTTAAATCTGGCTTTCCCCATCACGCCGGATGATTTCATGCAGTGGATCCGCAAAATATCACCATCCATCGTAGGGTTTTCTCTGACCTCTCTACAGCGGCGCCATTTGCGAGAGCTTTCCAATCTGCTGAAACAGCACTTTCCCGATATTTTACAAATAGCCGGTGGTTCGGGTGCCACACTGGAACCCAATTTATCAGGCTCCAGCGTAGATGGATTTTGTGTTGGTGAGGGTGAGATACCGCTGGATGCCTGTCTGAGAGCCATTGCTGAAGAGCGGGAGATTAGTGATGTAGCTGGCTTCCATTGGCACACACCCAATGGCATCGTGCAAATAGCTCCACCACGTTTTAATCAGGATCTAGATAGCTGTGCGTTCCCTGATTACACACCGTTTGGTCGCGACACCGTTGTCTTTGGAAGCGATCAATGCCTGAGTATGATCTTGAGTCGGGGTTGCCCCTATAAATGCACATACTGCTCAAATGAAGCACTACGCGGTACCTACGAGAGCGCCCGTGGATATTTTCGTACCCCTTCAGTAGATTATGCAATTGATGCTGTAAAATATCAGCTGAAACTCTTTCCTGAAACGCGCTTCATCCATTTTGAAGACGATCTACTCATTGCACGAAAAAAATGGTTCATTGAGTTTGCTACACGCTATAAAGAAGAGATCAAACTTCCGTATCGTATGAATGTACGTATCGAATGTCTCACACCCGATATTGCCAATGCCCTTGAAGAAAGCGGCTGCGTCATGGCTTTTCTGGGAGTGGAAAGTGGTAACGAAGAGTATCGCAACAATGTATTGAAACGTTGCCATACCAATCAGACCATCATTGAACGATCTGCTCTGCTCAAAAAAGCCAACATCAAACTTTTTACCTACAACATCATGGGGTTTCCTCATGAAACCGCAAGTCAAATGCGAGATACAATTCGCCTGAACCAGCAAATTGCCCCTGACTCTGGGGTTTGCACCTTCTTTTTTCCATTCCCTGGCACTGAGTTATTCAATATTAGTGTGCAGGATAAACTGCTTGATTGGGATGGCATATCAGAGCCACCAACCAACTACAACACACGTCCCATTATCTTACAAACTGCGTGGGACAGACTGGTCTGCACCTGGTTGGTAGCAAAATTAAGGCGCTATCTCCATTGGCAGGATGTTAAATATAAACGTCTTCAACATCATTCCAGCCACACCTCCATGCCACAACAAATAACATACACAATGCGACTTGTGTGCTATTTTCTAGCCCGCTCATTTATTTCTCAAAACGCCCAGCGCCGAGTGTATCATCTAGTAATGAATAACCGTCTCATTTCACCTCTGGCACAACGGTTGTTTCGAGGAGTAAGATAGGCTTGTTTTTACCCACACTCTATATGCCACTCTCTGGCAGCATACCCATAATTGCATTAGCTAATATTGAATAAGATTACCACTATACATGCTTAGATATTTCCTGAAAAAACTAAAACATTTTGCTGAATGGCCCAACCATTCGCCCAAGCGTCTTGCAAATCGTGTTGCCAACTACACATCCAGACTCAAAGCTGGCGAACATGCATTGGGGCTACCCTCTGTTGTCATGATTGAAATCAGCTCAGCCTGCCAACTGCGTTGCCCACTTTGCCCAGTCGGCAGTCAAACGCTGGACAGAGTCAGCCAAATAATGCCATTAGAAACCTTCAAAAAAATAGTGGATGAACTGGGGGACTATCTATATCACATCAATATCAATGGCATGGGTGAGCCACTACTCAACAACCAGATAGTTGAGATGGTAAGGTATGCAAAATCAAAAAATGTTTTTGTCGATTTATATACAAATTTTGAAATTACCGATAAGCACGAAATCATCGAAGGCCTAGTAGACGCAGGTCTGGACTCTATTTTGGTTGCAATTGATGGTGCGACATCTGCGGTTTATGAAGAATATCGCATTCGCGGAAACTTCGATCGAGTATCCGACAATGTAAGAAAACTGGTGCAAGCAAGAAAAAAAGCAGGCAAAAGCAAACCTGAAATAAATATTCAATTTGTGCCAATGAAACAGAACCACCATCAGATGAAGGAGATGACACAGCTTGCCCATGATCTTGGAGCAGATATGCTGGAGATAAAGCGTCCCTTTCTTTTCTGGGGACAAAAAGCCGATGCGCTGAAATTTCTACCCAATGAAGAAAAGTTCAACATGTACGAAATCGATGGTGACACAATTTCATGGAAGGGCGAAGAGAAGCCTATTTGTGGATTTCTCTGGACTTCATCAGTCATTCTGCCCAATGGCTCTGTTACGCCATGCTGTTTCGACTATGAAGGTAGCGCAACATTTGGCAACATAAATGAATCAAGCTTTATAGAGATATGGAACGGCAAAAAATACAAGGCATTCCGTAGAGCAATGAAAAAGGGGTGGCGCTCCATACCTCTCTGTTCAAAAAGCTTTGAGGGTGGCTGCCCTAATATGTTCATACAACCTGACGACTGGCTCATTCCAGCCGCAGACTGGGATAAAAAAGATACAACCAAGCCAGATACAATACCACCCTCCTCTGACGCCGCTAGCGGCTGTAAAAAACAGTAATCATATAACATGTTATACTGTGAGATATTGCCCATAAAATACAGCATCAGACTATTGTCATAGTGCCTAATTAACAATGCAAGACAGCTTCCCAATAAATCCCAGACACTCATCTGATGATCAAGCAACCTTGTCTCTAAGAGACATCCTGCATGTCCTGTTTAGTCACATCAAACTGATCATATCCCTATTTATCCTAACAACATTAATAGTTACAGGTGCGCTCTCCATCTGGCCGGAGACCTATGAATCTTCTGCCAAAATACTCTTAACCGGCTCCCGTTCGAATGTGCCTGTCTCCCCTCTGCCAGCATCAAAATCACAGGTTATTACAACGAGTGGATTACGTGCAGAAGCCATTAATTCAGAGATCGAAATTCTGCATAACTACCACATTGCAGAACAGCTGATTGACCGATTTGGAATGGATGCACTGACTCCACCCACAGTTCGACCAGTAACCCAGATGGAGAAACTCAAGGCTGCCCTAAAAAAGTTTTTACGTGATGCCAAAGAAATACTGAACGAATTCCTGTATACGCTAAATCTCAAAAAACGGCTCTCCCCAAGAGAAGCAACTATCCTGAAAATACTAAAACAATTAGAGGTTAAACAGGTTCCAAATTCAGATGTCATACAAGTATCACTTCGCTGGAACAGACCAGATATTGCCACCGCAATACTTGACACACTGCTTGAGCAATATCTAGACAACCATATGAATGCCAGAAAAACACCTGAGGCATACCCCCTTCTGAAAAAACAGGTGGACTTGATAGAGGAGAGGTTAAAGGAATCTGATGCCAAAATCAGAAGCCTAAAGCAAAAACTGGGAATTACTTCTATTGATGATCGTGCAAGTTTTCTGGACAAGCAGCTTAGCCAGCTAGAAAGCTCATTAGTTGATATCAGGGTGGCAACCGCTCAAACCACAGGCAAACTCTCAGGAATACGCAGCCAACTGCAAACCACCCCATCATCAATAAAAAAGGCCGAAATCCGACAGCTTGAAGTGCGTTTAAATGAACTCAAATTTAAAGAGCGTGCCTTAAAAAAGCAACATGAAACATACAGAGTGGAAGCTGATCGGCTCAACAAACACAGTGCCGAACTTAAGCGGCTAAAACGACAAATCCCTGTTGATACTGAAAATGCAAAGTATTATAGAACACGGCTTGAAGAAGCTAGAATCAATGAGCTACTGGACAGCAAAGGCATTATTAACGTCCGCATAATAGCGCCACCAAGAGCATCAATGGAACCTGTAAAACCCAAAAAACTACTTTTAATATACATTGCCATGGCCATAAGTCTGCTCGTTGGGATAGGCTTGGCCTTTATTTCTGATTTTTTTGACCACTCACTACGCAGAGGTAGTGATGTAAAAAAACATCTGGGGCTTCCATTGTTGGCTTCAGTTCCCGAGCTATAACAGTTTTAGGCAAGGTTTTTTTCATAAAATACCAAACCCAACACAAAATGCCGCTGTGATATTTAACTGGAAGAGATTGATTCTGCCACCATGAAACATAATTTTGTTACAACGCCCCTTGGTCAACACAACGACAGATGTTTCGAGCAATTACGAAATCCATCCTGCTGCCCACATCGCACCCAAAAGTCATACTTCTTACTAGCTCTCTTGAGCAGGAGGGATGCTCAACAATTGCATGCCGCCTCGCTATCGCATTGGCCAAGGAAAAAGGGAAAAAAATTCTACTTATTGATGCCAATCTCAGAAATCCAGAGATGCATAAGCTTGCCGGCTCCTCTAATAACAATGGGCTTGTTGAGCTAATAAATGGAAGTTCAAAGCTGAGTGATGTAGTGCGAACAACTAAACAAGGCAACATTTCTGTAATAACCAGTGGGCATGGGAAGAACGAACCATCACAAATCTTTAACGAAGAGCGGTTAAAGCCTTGTCTAGACCTATTAAGAGAGGTTGCTGATTACATAATAATTGATGGTGCACCACTTGGAAAATTTCCTGATTCCTATTTTCTTGCCAAAGTAGTAGATGCCGTTGCCCTTGTTGTTCATGCTGGAAATACACGCTGGGAAGTGGTAAAGGAAGTGAAGCAACGACTTGAAGATGAAGCTAATGCAAATATTCTTGGCGTTATATTGAATCGCACAACAAACCCCATTCCAAACTTCATATACCGTCGCATGTAGCATAGAACGAGTATTGCGCGTTAACTGATTTTTTTAGTAATTTTTTCAATCATTTAAGAAGGAAAAATTGCCATGCTAAACACCGCTCCTCTCTCCACGCTGTTCAAAAGGTTATTTTCCTTACCTCTATTCACCCTACTGGTTGGCCTCTTGCTGGGTGCACCTGCATCCTCCCAAGCACAGTCATTTAATACGATAAGGTCAGCCTGTGCTAAAACCATACCTAAAATCGATGGGAAGCTGGCTCAAAATGAGTGGATCGACAGCAAAGAGATAAAAACCAGTCTGAATCTTATCAGCCTGGCAGGCAAGACAGGGGAAAGCCATCCGTTCTCGCTCTTTCTGAAAAATGATGCCAATTTCTTATATATTGCCGGCCAACTAAAAGAGGAAGAGGCCGATGGAAAAGTTGATGCCGCAGACTTCACCACTCTAGTCATGGATTCCTTCTCCATCCTCTTTGATAACAACAACAATACAAAAGTTGATCCAGGTGAAGATAAAAAATCTCTGTATATTCTTAACTCACAACAAATGGTTGTAGATGCACACAGCCTCTCAGAGTCCGAAAAAGAACAGGGAAAAAATGAAGAAAATGAACTCCAAAACATAACGGGGGCCATCAGGCATACCGTCACCCCCCCCTTGGTTCATATGTATTTGAGACAAAAATCCCCCTCTCAAGCCCAGATAAATATGATATCCAAACTACTCCTGGCGCCACACTACGCTGGAACATTGTTTATTTTGATAAGTTCAACCTCTCCCTGAAAGACACGCTTATCGGCGGCCTTTACAGCACTAATCTTGAAAACACATCTGACTGGGGCATGATTCAACTGGCCACAAGCAGCGAGAGAGGATGCCCCATACAGGTCATACCAGGAGCACCACCTGGTGGAAAAAGCATAAAGATAGTCGCCCAAATCCTCAATGAAAAAGATCTATCAGCATCGAACCTCCGCTTTATCGGCCAGCGATTCGACCTTGTCCTAACCATGTATCCCTTCAAGCACGTTTCAGACGCCTTAAGGCAGGAAAACCCAGATATAACCATCCTATTATTCAACAACCCCTATTTTGCATTTGGTGAAAAATTCTGGGGGTCATCAGACAGCCCAGAAATAATAGCACCTGACTGGATCTTACTAGACGAGGATGGAGAATTTATCCCCTATGGTGGCCCAACCTACGAAGGCATAAACATTGATCAAAGCAATATCCCGTTAATGGATATCCGCAACAAGGAATGGCAGAAATATTTCGCTAGCCAAACGCAAAAACACATTATTGCAGGGAATATGGATGGCGTATTTATTGACACCATGAGTGAAGAGATACCTCCATTTGCCTTAACCAAAGACAATAGCTTCCCGGCAGGCTATACCGCTTCTGAATGGAAGCAAGCTAACTATGACCTACTCAATGAGATACGAACACAATTACAGGGAACAGGAGCTGCCCTCTATTACAACGGTATCAGTAATCCACCCGGCCTGGTTGGTGGCGCACAGAACAAGGGGTTTATTGAAATCACTGATGGCACAGCCATTGAGGCCTTCAGCATATACCTTTCCATAGATAGCAGTGAAATGGCAAAACGCTGGTATCTCGAAAAATCCATCCTACAAGACATGCAGGCGGTAACAGATCTAAACAAAGGCCTGGTTGTTGAGGTATATGGTGAAACAGATAGCCTGGAACACCGGATATTCGCCCTAAGCTCTTTTCTGCTGCTACAAAACAAAAACACCTATTTTTACTACACAGTCCGTAATGAAGCTGGCGCATTAAAGTGGAGACCAGAATGGTATACCGATCTTGGAAAGCCACTGGGAAAATATGTACGAGATGGTGACATCCTCATGCGTGAATTTGAAAATGGACAGGTTTACGTCAATGCAGGCACCGATACTGCACAGATAGCCTTGAAGCAGACTTATGAGGACTCGCAGGGTAATCCAATCAACAAGCTCACATTGCAACCCCTGACTGGATCTCTAGTTGTAAAATAAACATACATAGCAGCGTCTTATGAGCAATTCACACACAGTTGAAAGCTGGTTGCAATGAACCCAACTGGATTGCACTTTGAACCATACATCAGTTCAGAAAATGGTTTTCATGGGTAATAGAATCAGGCAGTTAAGCAGATCATGATGACCAGCGCACACAAAAACAAGAAAGTGGATTTCAACTACTCTGGGGAAACACTCAACATCCATGTTGTAACAGATGGAATGGGACTAGAGGAGCTGGAGGCCGACTGGAGAAGGCTGACAGATACGCTGAGTGTATTCTCATCCTATGAGTGGATTCAGAGCTACTGGCATCATCTGGGGTCAGGCAACCTGTTTATCCTGGTTGTAAGATGTAACGGGGCTGCACGTTGCATTGCTCCTTTTGCAGTAACAAGATGCAGGTTTCTGGGTATCCCATATAAACGGATACAGTTTATTGGTACGGAACCATCTGGAACCTCTCCCTTAAATCCTCTGAACCGTATTTTTGCCATTGACCACCGCATTGGCTGGGCCAACAAGGCAAATTTTATAGCTTTGCCTGAAGATGCATATTTAACCGGAGCTGTCGCTTCCTTTCTGGCAAAGAACAAACATCTCTGGGACATCCTGGATCTCAGGGAAATCCAGGACAATTCACCCTACATGGAGTATTTTCACAAAGAGTTATCGAAAGGCAACGCACGTTCTCATATAGTGGCAGGCGATCCAAGTGCCTATATTGAACTCTCGAAAGACTATCAGACCTATGTAAAAAGCCGCAGCAAAAATATACGGAAGAATATACAAGTGTGCACCAAAAGGTTACACAAGGCAGGTCGCGGTGAATTTATAACAATAACAACTCCAGAAGAGGTTATTGAAGCCTTACCAAGTATAAAAAAACTAGAGCAAGCAAGCTGGAAGAACAATGATGGCGTCGGTGCTTTCTCAAATACAGAGAGAGAACTGTTTCATTGCACACTAGCTGAAGCTCTGGCAAGAGATGATCGTTTTATCCTTTTTTTGCTGAAGTCAAAGAAAGGAGATATTCTCACCTACTATTATTCATTTCTATATGGCGACACTCTTTATCTTCACAACACCGCCTTTGATATCAAAGCAAGAAAATGCTCGCCAGGAATTATTGCATTTCTTAAAGTGGTGGAATGGGGGTTTGATCAGGGGCTTGCTCGTGTTGTTATTGGTAGGGGTGGACAATATTATAAGAATGCATACAGGACAGGAACCACAGCACGCTCGTGGCACTTTATTTTTCGTGATTCAGTATTGATGCGACTCCTCGCCACAGTGGAGCTGGGAATATTGCCATGGTTGAGAGCAAAGAAAAAAGCCTTATCAACAAATAGCGTTAACACCTAGCATAGAACTATTTACCTACGTCATGAGAAAAGACAATGCCAGCTAATCTGGGCACAATTATTTTATTGCCATTACGCTATCTACTCATGGCGGGCTGTTTGAGCGCACTAGTTTTTTTCCTGGGGATTAAGAGCCTCATTATCGCAGCAGGCGGATTAGTTGCAGTAGCAGTCTTGATCTGGCCGCAAGCCGGCCTGGCAATGACCATTGTTGCGGTAATGAACCTTCAGACCTGGGGAAAGCTTGGCGACGTAACCGGGGCGGCACTTTTCCCCAGCATAGCCAAGATCATGGGGGCATTAACACTACTAGCATGGCTATTTAATGTTCTGAGGACAAAAACAACACCGATCATTACCTGGCAAATGTCCATAGGCGCTTCTTTTGTAGCCCTCTGCGCCGCTTCACTTGTGTACGCGCCAGACCCTACCAGTGGCAGTATTATGCTCACAAAGATCCTGACTAACTTCATGCTCTATTTTCTGATTGCAAATCTAATTACAACAATCACTCATTTGCAGAGATTCACATTCATATTTTTGATTACAGGCCTTATCTGCTCCAGTATTGCTTTGTACCAGTACTTCTCTCCAGCATCTGATATAACCGCCTTAGAAGCAATGCTAAAGTTTGCCACCCAGGAAGGAGCAGTCGTCAACCCCGAAGACCTTGCTTCCGGTAATTTCAAACGACCCAGCGGTACGGTAGGACACCATAACTGGTTATCACTCTTTATGATATCGGTCATCCCTTTGAGCGTAGTATTCCTAAAAAAATACTTTCACCCATGGGTGAGAATTATTGCCGGAATATCACTTATCACAGGATTTATAGCCACAGTGCTTACGCACGATAAACTTGGTCTTGTCGGGCTGGTATTCATTGTCATCATGGTTCTATCTACCCAGCTGCTAAAAATAAACCGAGGTATTTTTGGCGCAGCAATATTTTTTGGCATAATCTCCTTTGCACTCTTGCCTGATAGTTACAAGGAGCGTGTCCTATCCATTGCAAATATTGCTAAAAGTGAATCGACCTCCGCACGCCTTGAACTACAGAGGGTAAGCTGGGATATATTTATTGAAAATCCATTGCTTGGGGTAGGCTATGGCAATTACGGGGCAGCCTATATGGAGCAGGACAGCTACCTGGTTGAGCAGGTCAAGTATCTAATGAATGCAGGTTCATCCTATCAGATCACTGATATTGGCGCCCATAATATGTACCTGGAAGTCCTGTGCGAAACAGGCATTATTGGCTTGACGCTTTGCCTGCTGTTTTTCTTTTTTGCGATAAGGGATCTATTGCATGCAAAGCGACTTGCCCTTAACGGACAATCTCCTGATTGTGATGCAGATCTGGTTAGAGCTATTATGATTTGTCTATCAGCATTTATTTTTGGTGCTACTTTTCTTCATGGCTTAGAGCAGAAACCATTGTGGATATTGCTAGGATTTTCTGTCGCAGCCCTTCGAGTAATGCAAAATCGTTGTACGCCTGCAATAAACCCCTAATGATATAATAGTGAATAATTCAAAAAACATCATTCAGATGCACTAGACAACCAGATACTTTCACTCATATAAGACACGTACACCAGGCAGCCCTATTAGCCGCCCTATTATTAAAGTGTCTTTATTAATGATTGCTAAATTAACTGATATTTAAAAAGCTCTATGCATTTCCTTCATAACAATAATAAGAAGCTACCGCATCAGGTAACTGCTTTGACTATTTTCAGTAACCCTGGAGGCTATGCCACTGAGAAAAACTGGTGACTAACCCCGATACCAGTAACACCGCCTCACAACCGGCAAACAGTATAGAGATAAAAGAAGAGGATGAAAGCCTTTTTGCTAAGCTAAAAAATATATTTTTTGTGGCTGGTGGTCAAATGATGGGCACGGGTCTAGGTTTCGTAGCCAGCATAATGGTTGCCCGTCTGCTAAAAGTAGAGGATTTTGGTCTTTTTTCCCTATTTCTTGCAACCATGCTGCTCGGCGTTGAATTTTCAGGAAAAAGCCTTGATTGGGGGATGGTGCGATATTCAGCAGAGCATTTTATTTCAGACAAATGCCGGGCAGAAGCCTTATTACGAGAGGCGTTGCTTATCCGCACTATATTAGCAATCATCGTTATGGTTGCTGGGGTACTTATCTCGCCCTGGATTGTCAGAGAGCTTCTTGATAAGCCGGAGCTCACAACATTATTGCAGTTGGCCTTTATAGGAACAATAGGGCTTTCAATCTGGTGGTACTGCCTAGCAGCACTGCAGTCACAACAGCTTTTCATGCATCATGGCGCATTAAATCTGGGGCTTGGGTTACTGAAAGTGATAGTGGTTGGCTGCCTGTTTATCTTAGGCACCAAATCGCTGGACATTGTTGCAATATCCTATGTCGGTATCGCATTGCTCTCATGCCTATTTGCTCTACGCATAATCCCACTCTCACTAACACTCAAGCGTGGGCAACGCAGTAAGCTGCTTGGCAGGTTTCTGCATTTCAGCAAGTGGGTAGTTATTACTAACCTTATTATGGCTGTACAAATACAACAAAGCTTGTTCTGGGTTAATAATTATAGTGATACGACAGCCTTGGGTCGCTATTCAAGCGCCTGGAATTTAACCTTGGGTATGGATGTTTTTGCTCTTGTTATGATCACAGTCTTTTTGCCATCAGCCAGCAAACTCAGTAGCGCCACTGAATACAGGCGTTTTGCCCGTCATTCAATCTTGATTTCACTGATTATCATAACCTGCCTATCCCCCCTCTTTATCTATGCAGAGCCAATAATTACCACATTATATTCAGAGGACTTTAAGGGGGCTGGCAACATATTTCAGATTCTATTTGCAGGAACACTGCTTACCGTTATGATCCATCCCATCAGCGTGCTGCTGTTGGCCAGAGATAGGCCGCAGCCATTTTTTTATGCCGCCTTGATTATTCTGCTAGTAAGTTTGGTTGGCAATATGCTAGTCGTCCCAATACATGGTGCAACCGGTGCTGCAATTGTTGCAGCAAGCAGTAAAGTACTTTATGGCCTGGTATTGGTTTTTGAGTTATGGCGTATAGGTGTATTTTCAAGGCAAAAATGATAGTCTTTTGAACCTGATATAAAACAATAACTCAGCATCAATAGACATACTGATGATGCCAGATCAGTAATTATTAGCAAAAACACATGGATAAGAGACGTAGGCAAACACCAGTTCAAGCCAACAAACAAATATGTCACTCATGCTGAAAAAAATGCTAACTAAATCTGTTAAATGGGGAGTCACCAATGTATTTGGCCATATCCCGACCAAGCATCCCAGAATTCTTGCATATCATACTGTAGATAACAGCAGCTCTATCATTTCAACATCCCCATCAGCTTTTAGACGACATCTTGAGTTTCTATGTGATAATGGGTATCAAACTACCACTCTATCCAAGCTTACCGCGGATAATGGCGCTACCAGTAATAAAAACGTTATTATTACTTTTGATGATGCCTATGAGTCAGTTTACGTAAATGCATTCCCCATACTCAAAGAATTTGGCATGGCGGCTGTTGTATTTCCAGTAAATAATTATGTGGGTAAAAAAGCAAGCTGGATAGCAAGAGACAGAGAACATATACTTACAAATCTAATGCCAAAACTTAATATGAGTGAAGCAGAACGTAAACTCGAAGAACAACGATTACAGGTTTTAGGATCTTTATCACTCATGTGCTGGGATGAGATCAGAGAAATGAGCGAGCAAGGGATCCAGTTCCAATCACACAGTTGTAGCCATCCATTTTTTTCTACTATAAGCATAAATCAAATACAAGATGAGCTTGGCCGTTCCAAAGATGATCTTGAATCACGTCTTAAAAAAAAGGTGGAATGGTTTTGTTACCCTTATGGTGACGCGGGTAACAGCGATGTAGACAGTGTGCTTGAAGAGCTTGGCTATATCGGCGCTTTAACTGCAAACTACGGGCGTTTTCATGGAGATAGAGAGAAGCATTATGTAATGGATAGAATGCCTATCTATACAGGGACAGAGAATTCTGATTTAAAATTCTGCTTCTCCCGAGCCTTTGATGTGCTAAACGATGTTGGGAAGATATTACGCCGATGAAAATTTTGGTCGCATCAGAATATTATCAGCCAGATGATGTTGGCATCCCCATCTATACAACTGATTTTGCCGCCTATCTAGCAGAAAAAAACCATAAAGTAACCGTTATAACAGGTTTTCCATTCTACCCCGCCTGGAAAAAACAACAGGCAGACAATGGGGTGCTATTTCGCAAGGAGTGGATAGGCCGCATCAAATGCCTGCGCGGCTATTTATATGTACCAAGCACCCCTAAAATTCTTGGCAGAATCATCAGCGAGATCACCTTCGTTATCTTTGCGTTTTTTAATTTTCTTCGAGCCAGCAAACATAAACACATTGTAATTGTCACACCGCCTGCATCGCTTGGCCTACTTGGCATATTGTTCAAAAACATATGGTCTGCAAAACTTATTATTCATGTGCAAGACCTACAATCAGATGCCGCAATTTCACTCGGCATGGTAAAAAAAACGGCACTGGCTCCTCGTATACTTAAACGCATTGAAGACTATACTAATAAAAAAGCGGATCTTATTATTGTTATTTCCCAAGGAATGCGTGATCAACTTATTCAAGCCGGAGCATCCGCAGATAAAATCAAGGTTCACTACAACTGGATTGATGTAAAAAAAGCATCGGCTCCCCGTAAGCCAGGTGTTTTTCGTAATGAAATACCTGAGCTAAAGGATAAATTTATAGTCGGCTATGCTGGTAACATTGGCGTAAAGCAGGGGCTGAAAGTGATGTTGGAGCTGGCAAAACTGACTCAAGACATACCTAACATCCATTACCTTATTATTGGTGATGGAGCACAACGGAATGCTTTACATGCACACATGCTGGAAAATGAGTTAAAAAATGTAACCATGTTGCCTTTCATGGGTAAAGGCAAGTATGCTGACATGCTTAACGCAACAGACGTAGCATTTCTGTCACAACAGACAGGAACAGGCAATGCATTCTTTCCATCCAAGTTATTGAGTATACTGGCACAAAGTCGCCCCTTGCTAGTATCCGCTGACGATGACTCGGAAACTGCCCAGGTTGTAAAAGCATTCAAGCTGGGGGAAGTGGTTCCCTATGGTGATGCTGATGGCCTTAGAGAAAGCTTGATGCGTCTGTATAATGATCAAGAAATGCGGAAGCAAGCCGGAGCTAACGGCCTTGAGTGGGTCAAGAAGAATGACCGTGAAACGGTTTTATCAAAATTTTGTGCACAAATCGAGTCCCTGTAAATGCCAGATTATCTTGTTATCAAGACTGCTTTACAGGCATGCATTTTTTAGGTGATAAAGTGAAAAAGTTTCTAACATTCCTAATTCGTTGCCAATTTATTACTGTAATTTTTATTACAGGCTGCGCCACCCCAAAGGTGCCAGAGGGAGCAATACTATCCCCTCAACTAAATTTACAAGAGCAGGTTGAACAGATAGCGTACCGACTTCAAGTAGGAGATCAGCTTGAATTCAAGTTCTTTTATCACCCAGAACTCAACGAGCATGCCACTATCAGGCCCGATGGACGGATTACGCTACAACTGGTTGGTGAACTAATGGCGGAAGGGCAAACTGCCAACCAGCTGGACAAAACGCTAACCAGTATGTACAAGAAACACATTAAAGACCCTGAAGTCGCCGTACTGGTTCGGCATATGAATGCATCCCGCGTATATGTCGGCGGCCAGGTATCTGCCCCTAGAGTACTGACCATACATGGCCGGCTAACCGGGTTACAGGCCATTATGGAAGCTGGAGGATTTCTGGCCTCATCTGAAAACAGAATGGTGATCATTTTGCGCAATCAGGGGAAAAGCAAACCACTATTTATTGTGGCTAATATGCAAAAGCACGTGTCAATACCAGGCGATGCAAATGATATTGAATTACAGCACGGTGATATTGTGTTCGTTCCCCGCAGTGAAATCAGTAAAGTCAATCTAGCGGTTGAACAGTACGTTGATAAACTATTGCCATTCAAGAGAGTCTTCAGTGCCGACTATGCGATTAACAAATAAATATCCTGGCAAAAGAGGCAACCCGCAAGCTTTCTCTCTACTGGAGGATACGCACTATCAGTCGAATTTCCTGCTACACCCCCCTTCGTTAGAGCCCTGCGTACCCTATTTTATAGTCCCCGATAGGGGGCTATAAAACTACAAAGCCATATTTCGGGTGGTAGGGTGGCAAAAATACGAATTTAGGCCGCGAACCAACATCACCGTGCACCATGCACCTGATTGATTAATATGGGAATAAATGGAGGCTGAGCCCGGAATCGAACCGAGGTCCACGGCTTTGCAGGCCGTTGCACTTCTTTATATTTCAATGAGTTAAGCACTTTACCACTCGCTATACCACTCCATTTCTTAAATTACGTATTGGCAAGCCCCCTCCTACCCTATCAATCATAAACTTGTCTGATGCAGTGCGATGTATTAATATTTAATACAAGAATGCAAGAGGATAACCCTATGCCTAGAAATACATCCGTTACCCTTGGGGAACACTTCGATAAGTTCGTAGCCAAAAAGATTCAGCAGGGCCGATTCCAGTCCGTCAGCGAAGTGATTCGTGCAGGTCTTCGTAAACTGGAAACGGATGAAATAAAACTTCAAGCGCTAAGAGAAAAACTACAGGCAGGCGAGGACAGCCCCGTTGTTGACGATTTTGATGGCGAGCGTTTCATTGCAGGACTGCACAACAAACACACCAAATGACCTCCAATTACTCGCCCCGCAAGCTGGCTGAGACAGATCTAGAAGATATCTGGCTGTACACAATTGAAGAATGGGGCATTGAACAGGCAGACGAATACATTCGTATGCTGCTATCGCGTTTTTCATGGATTTCCAAAAATCCACTACTTGGAAAAAAACGTGACGATATAAAGCTTGGTTATTATTGCTTTCCTGAGGGAAAGCATCTTATTTTTTACACAATCACGCCAAACGGTATTGACATTATTGGCGTCCCACACCAGAGCATGGACATTCTGACACATGTCGAGAACCAAAATAATTAGCCCCGTGCAAGATGAGCTACTTCAGATTAGATTATTGCTCAAAACAAACCAAATAATACAAACTAACTTGGAAAGAGCACATTTATTCAATTTAAAATGCCACGGACACCAACACCAATTTCAAATATCAGGATCACTAGCGTCACAACGTTAAATCGAATAAGTTCAATTGGTTATCTGTCAATCAGCGTCCAAAATTGACCAGGCTATATGGCCTGTTTTCGATGTTTGAATCGGTACGAGTTGTTCCCAGTTTCGATGATGTCACAGTGATGGGTGATGCGATCCAACATGGCCGTGGTCATCTTGGCATCACCAAAGACCTGCACCCATTCTGAGAATGAGAGGTTGGTGGTAATAATCAGGCTGGTACGTTCGTACAGCTGACTGACCAGGTGGAACAACAGGGCTCCACCAGACTCAGGGAATGGCAGGTAGCCCAATTCATCCAGGATTACAGCATCAACCTGGGTTAGCTGTCTGACGAGTGCCCCGGCCTTGCCCTGGGCTTTTTCCTGCTCTAAGCGGTTTACCAGATCAACCACATTATAGAAACGCACCCGCTTGCCTTGATGGATGGCTGAGATGCCCAGGGCGGTAGCCAGGTGGGTTTTGCCGGTGCCTGTGCCGCCGACCAGGATCAGGTTATGCGCATCCTGGGTAAACTCAGCACTTGCCAGCGGCTCCACCCGCTCCCGGTCAACATCTGATTCTTCCCACTGGAAATGATCAAGTTCACGGTGCACGGGGAAGCGGGCCACCCGCAGTTGGTAACGCAGGGATCGAACCTGCCGCTCCACCCGCTCGGCCTCAACCAGTTGGCTGATCCAGACCACTGGGTCTTTGGATTTTCTCGGACGTTCAGCCAGCAGTTCTTCAATGGCAGTAGCCATGCCGTATAGGCGTAGGGTTTTGAACTCACTCATTAGTTCATTGGCCATGGTGACACTCCCTGAGCTGGTCATAGCGGGCACAGTTGGCCTGGGGTTCATTCCTGAGCGCCAGATCATCCGCTACCGGCAATGATCGAACGGGTGCCGGGGCACTCAAGCGGTGGACATGATTGAGCACTACAGCAGCATTAACCGTGCGATGCTCCAGCGCCAGTTCACAGGCCACACTTAACAGCTCTGAGCCATGCTCACGCAATGCCAGTAGGATTTCGATGAAGGCGCGATCGCCCTTGGGCTGCTTCAGCAGATGTGCCTTTACTTTGATGACGGGGGCAGGCAGCTTCCACTCCTGGAATGGCGCACCATTACGCAGTGCCCCAGGCTTGCGTTCCAGTAGTGGCAGATAGTGCCAAGGGTCAAGGATCTGCTGATCCCGCCCAAAGCTACGCTGATGGTCGGCAATCTGTTCACCGTCGGTCACTACACGGATATGGGTGGCTGTGGCCCGTAGTGAGACCCGCTGCCGGGCATACTCTGCCGGTACACTGTAGCGGTTGCGGTCATAGGCTACCGTACAGGTGGATGAGACCCGGCAGGCGTGCTCAAAATAGCCTTCAAAAGGGCGATCGAAGGGCCGCAGCTGCGTACGCTCCTCGGCAAACAGCTTTGCAATCGTACATGACTTCTGCTCGGGGTGGGTTCGCTGTGACAGCCTTAAACACTGCTCCTGCAGCCACTGGTTGAAGGCATCAAAATCCTTAAACCGAGGACGGGGACTAAACAACCACTCCCGGATGTTACCCACCTGATTTTCTACCTGTCCCTTCTCCCAGCCGGAGGCAGGTGTACAGGCCACCGGTTCAAACAGATAGTGGTTAGCTAGCGCCAGAAGACGGTGATTGAAGCGCCGCTGCTTGCCCAGAAAGAGAGCATCTACAATCGTCCTGGGGTTATCGTAGATCATCCGCCTAGGTACGCCACCGAAGAAGGCAAAGGCGCGATCATGGGCATCAAAGATCATCTCCTGGCTCTCCCGTGGGTAGGCCACCAGAAAGCATTGGCGGCTATGGGCAAGACGGAAATGCGCCAGCTTGATGGTCTACACCACGCCACCCAACTCCACCTGCTCGTGGCTCCAGTCAAACTGTGCCGCATCAGCCGGAGGAAATACCAGGGGGATAAAGGCTTGTGTGGTGGAGGGTCGCTGTATCTGCTTCCAGCCTTTGACAAAGCGCTGGACGCTATCATAGGCCCTGCTATAGCCCTCACACTGCAGGTCTTCGAATAGGCGCTGGGCCGTGCGCCGCTGCCGTTTGGGCCGTTGGGCATCCTGTTCCAGCCAGCATTGGAGCTGCTGCTCGTAATCCTTCAGCTTTGGCTTGGGCTGACAGTTGCGCCAATAGTCCGGTGGATCTGACTGCTTGAGATACTTCTTAACGGTATTGCGTGAGAGATTCAGGTCTCGGGCAATACTACTGATACTTTCACCATTGACCTTATGGCGGCGACGAATCTTTGTAACGGTTTCCATGCATAACACCCCAGGTTACTCCAGCAAAAAGCTGAAGGATGACAGACATCAGGGGGTGGTCAATTTTGGACGCTGTTTTCCTCCTCTACCTGGTCAGTTTTGCACGCTGATTAACAATGCAGGTCTTTATCCTTGTCAGTTTGACCTTCAACCTTCTTGAGGAATTTGAGAAACTCTTTGTGCGTATGCTTTTGGTAACACTCACCAGTCACACTACCAGTGGCGACATCAAGTGCTGCAAAAAGCGTACTTGTACCGTTTCTTTTATAATCATGCGTTACGGTTCCACAGCGCCCTTTCTTTAGTGGCAAGCCAGGTTGTGTGCGATCTAACGCCTGGATTGATGTCTTCTCATCAATACAAAAGACAATAGCATTTTCAGGTGGGTTTAAATACAAACCCACAACATCACACAATTTCTCTTCAAAATGCGGATCATTGCTAACCTTGAATGTCTTTTCCAAATGAGGTTTTAAACCAACCGACTGCCAGACGCGATGAACAAAACTGTGCGTTGTATTCAGTACCTCAGCCAGTGTCCGTGTAGACCAATGCGTGGCATTATCTGGTTTTTCCTGCGTC
>JAJRZI010000039.1 GCA_024275295.1 Gammaproteobacteria bacterium
ACATCAAGTAGCTGTTGAATTGATCACCTATATTTATTTAATTGCACTGATTGACCTGGTATCTGAATACGCCTATACTGCGCGGCTTTAATTCGCCCGGTATTAGTGCGGCACAGGGGTCCGGGATGCAAATCACAAACACAAGCCAAGCCTGGAAGGCCGTTTTGGCACAACTTGTGATGACCCTGCTGGTCTCTGCCGTATTAGCAACAGTCGCAATGCATCACGCCTATTCAGCCTTGGCTGGTGGCCTGATTGCGAGCGGCGCGAATGCATTTTTTTCATTTTGGGTGTTCAGCCACTATCGTGCTCAACATCCAAACAAGCTGGTTGCCCGGCTCTACGGAGCAGAGATTGCCAAGCTTATCCTGGTCGGTGTGCTGTTTGCAGCGGCTGTCCAGTTAATAGATCCGCTCAGTGGCGGCGCCCTGTTTGGCGCTTTTTTGCTAGTCTACTTGATGCCGGGATTCATGAGTTTGCTTAACTAACAACGAACAAGTTTGAGAATGTAAAGAGATGGCAGGCGACACCCTAACTTCAAGCGAATATATCAAGCACCATTTGACCAACCTGACCTTCGGTCAGCATGCGGATGGTACATTGGGTATAGCTCACACTTCTGCGGAAGCGGCAGAGATGGGCTTCTGGGCAATCCATCTGGATACTATGTTCTGGTCTCTCCTGCTGGGTGTGCTTTTCCTCTATTTCTTCAAAAAAGCTGCCGACACAGCAACCACGGGCGTCCCCGGTGGTTTGCAGAATTTTTGCGAATGGATCGTTGAGTTCATTGACGAAAGTGTTCGCGGATCATTTACCAGTAAGAATGTCCTGGTCGCCCCGTTGGCGTTGACCATTTTTATTTGGATCTTCCTGATGAACCTGATGGATCTGGTTCCAGTCGATGTTATTCCACTCATTGCAGGTTGGTTTGGCATTCACTTTATGAAGGTTGTACCTTCTACTGATCCCAATGCCACCTTTGGTATGGCTATCGGTGTCTTTGGTCTGATGTTGTTCTACAGCATAAAAGTAAAATGCCTTAGTGGTTTTATGGGTGAGCTCACCTTTATGCCGTTCACCTCCAAGAACCCGGTTGTTCAGGCAATATTTATTCCAATCAACTTTTTGCTTGAATTTGTCAGCCTGATTGCCAAACCTATTTCGCTAGCTCTTCGTCTTTTCGGCAACATGTATGCCGGTGAGATGATCTTCATTCTGATTGCCATTATGTATAACGCTGGAGCCGTGCTTGGCCTATTTGGCGGTGCGCTTCAGTTGGGCTGGGCGATCTTTCATATCCTTATTATCACATTGCAGGCGTTTATCTTTATGACACTGGCCATTGTGTATATGGATATGGCTCATAACGAGCACTGATTTATCATAATCAACCTTTTATTAACTAACTAACTCACCATATAACGGGAGACCAAAATGGAACAAGCACTGCTGTATATTGCCGGCGCAATCATGATGGGCCTGGGTGCATTGGGTGCCGCTGTCGGCATCGGTGTTCTCGGTGGCCGCTTTCTGGAAGGTGCTGCACGTCAGCCAGAACTCATTCCAATGCTGCGTACCCAGTTCTTCATCGTCATGGGTCTGGTTGACGCCGTACCGATGATTGCTGTTGGTCTGGCGATGTACATTCTGTTCGCGGTTGCCGGTTAATTCCTGGCTTAATTAACCCATTATCTGCGAAGCGACTTTCAGGCAACTGAAAGCGAGGTAATAACAGAATGAACATCAATCTTACTCTATTCGGCCAGCTCATCTCTTTTGGCGTGTTCGTTTGGTTCACGCTAAAGTATGTCTGGACTCCGATTATGGGCGCACTAGAAGAGCGTCGTAGCGGGATAGCCGATAGTCTCTCTGCTGCTGAAAAAGGCAAGCATGACGAAGAGCTTGCAAGGCAGCACGCCAAAGAGATCTTGCTTGAAGCCAAGAATCAGGCTTCTGAGATCAAGGCCCAAGGTGAAAAGCGAGCATCTGAAATTGTCGATGAGGCAAAAGATGAGGCCCGTGCCGAAGGTGAGCGCCTGTTAACAGCAGCACGTGCAGAGGTTGATCAAGAGGTCAATCGAGCCCGTGAGCAGCTGCGTGAGCAGGTTGCAAAACTGGCAATCACCGGCGCAGAGAAGATCCTTCAGCGTGAAATCGATGCAGCGGCCCATAAGGACGTTGTCGATTCAATCGCCAACCAGATCTAAGGCACCACTATGGCTGGAGAAAACTTAACTATCGCCCGCCCTTATGCGGAGGCCGTTTTTGGCCGAGCTAAGGATAGCGATAAGCTGGATCACTGGTCCGATACACTAGGTTTGCTGGCTGCCATCGTGCAAGATGAGAAGGTGGCTGCTGCGGTCTCGAACCCAAAGTTTGAGGGTGATCAGCGTGTTTCGCTGATGCTGGATATCTGCGGGAAGCATCTGGATGCAGAAGGCCAAAATCTGGTACTACTTCTGGTGCGCAATGGTCGGCTTAGTACGCTGCCTGAGATAGCGTCACTCTATGAAGCGCTTAAAAATGAGAGCCAGGGAAGCCTTGATGTACAGGTAGTATCTGCATACAAGATGACCAAGGCTCAAGAAAATTCGCTTGCAGCTGCTCTGAAAAAGCGCCTTGACCGTGAAATCCGGGTTACGAGTGAAATCAATCGCGATCTGATCGGCGGTGTGATCATACGCGCTGGAGATCTGGTGATCGACGGATCTGTACAAGGTCGACTGCGAAAGCTAGCCGCTGAATTAGGAATATAAGACGAGAAGCCATCATGCAACTCAATCCATCTGAAATTAGCGATCTGATTAAAAGTCAGATCGAGAAATACGAGCCAGAAACCGAGGCCCGCACAGAAGGCACCATTGTCAGTTTGACTGACGGTATTGCCCGCATCCACGGTCTGGCAGACGCAATGTCATATGAAATGTTGGAGTTTCCAGGCAACACCTTTGGTCTTGCCCTGAACCTCGAACGTGACTCTGTCGGTGCTGTTATCCTGGGCCCTTACACACACCTTTCCGAGGGTGATGCGGTAAAGTGTACTGGTCGCGTTTTAGAGGTGCCCGTTGGTGAGGGGCTACTTGGCCGGGTGGTTGATTCATTGGGCCTGCCCATTGATGGCAAAGGTGCTATTGATGCCGCTGGAAGTGAGCCTATTGAAAAGGTAGCGCCGGGTGTTATTGCGCGTAAGTCAGTTGATGAGCCGGTTCAAACCGGGCTTAAGGCGATTGACGCCATGGTGCCGGTCGGTCGTGGACAGCGCGAGTTGATCATTGGTGACCGCCAAACGGGTAAATCAGCCATTGCCATTGATGCCATCATCAACCAAAAGGGTACAGGCATTAAATGCATCTATGTGGCTATTGGTCAAAAGGCCTCTACCATTGCCCAGGTCGTGCGCAAGCTGGAAGAGCATGGCGCAATGGAGCACACCATCGTGGTTGCCGCTTCTGCCGCTGATTCTGCTGCACTGCAGTTTATCGCACCTTATGCCGGTGCTACCATGGGTGAGTATTTCCGTGATCGCGGCGAAGATGCGTTGATCATCTATGATGATCTGACCAAACAGGCCTGGGCCTATCGTCAGGTCTCGCTCCTGCTGCGTCGTCCCCCCGGCCGTGAAGCCTATCCGGGTGATGTATTCTATCTTCACTCACGTCTGCTGGAGCGTGCATCACGCATCAGCGCCGAGCATGTTGAGAAGATCACCAATGGTAAGATAAAAGGAAAGACCGGCTCTCTGACCGCATTGCCTATTATTGAAACCCAGGGTGGTGACGTATCGGCATTCGTACCGACCAACGTGATCTCCATTACGGATGGCCAGATCTTCCTGGAGGCAGATCTGTTTAACGCCGGTATTCGTCCAGCAATCAACGCGGGTCTCTCTGTATCGCGTGTGGGTGGTGCGGCTCAGACCAAGATCATCAAAAAGTTGGGTGGTGGCGTACGTCTTGTGCTGGCTCAATATCGCGAGCTGGCTGCATTTGCTCAGTTTGCTTCAGATCTTGATGAAACAACCCGTAAACAGCTGGAGCGCGGCGAGCGTGTGACCGAGCTGATGAAGCAGGCACAATACTCCCCACTCTCTGTAGCTGAGATGGCCGTCTCCCTGTTTGCTGCCAATGAAGGCTACCTGGATGATGTCGAGGTCAACAAGATTGTTGCCTTTGAAGCGTCACTGCACAGCTACATGAAGGGCAACCAGCAGGCACTGAGCGAAAAGATCAACAGTGAAGCCAACTACAATGACGAGATTGTCCAGTCATTGCATGATGCGCTCAAGGATTTCAAGGCCAACCACAGCTGGTAAGCCGAGAAATAGACGATAGATCATTTAGGCTTATTCAATAGAGAGTAATCATGGCAGGCGCAAAAGAGATTCGCACCAAGATCGCCAGCATCAAAAACACGCAGAAGATCACCTCTGCGATGGAGATGGTGGCGGCCGCCAAGATGCGCAAGGCTCAGGATCGTAAAGAGGCAACACGCCCCTATGCGGAGAAGATGAGAAATGTCATCGGTCACCTGTCCCATGCGCATCCAGAGTACAAGCACAGCTTCATGGTTGAACGTGAAGTAAAGCGAGTGGGTTATATCGTTATTTCATCTGACCGTGGTCTGTGTGGCGGGTTGAATAACAACCTGTTTCGCCAGTTGGCCAGAGAGATCAAGACGCAGCAAGAGAGTGGCATTGAGGTTGAGTTCTGCACTATCGGCAAGAAAGCGCTGGGATTCTTTCGACGCTTTGGTGGCCGGGTGTTGGCAGAGACAACACAGCTGGGTGATGCTCCGCGTATTGAAGACCTGATTGGTGTCGTAAAGGTGATGTTGGATGCCTATGAAAACGGTGAAATAGACCGTATTTATATTGCCTACAACAACTTCGTCAATACCATGACCCAGAAGCCGACGGTTGAACAGCTGGTGCCTATATCCGGTGAGTCAGATGAAGAGCTGAAACACCACTGGGACTACATCTATGAGCCTGATTCAAAAGAGGTTCTGGACGGGTTGCTGACACGCTACATTGAGTCACTGGCATATCAGGGCGTGGTCGAAAACGGAGCTTGTGAACAGTCTGCACGTATGGTTGCAATGAAATCTGCATCAGACAACGCAGGTGAGCTGATCGATGAGCTGCAACTGATATACAACAAGGCACGCCAGGCAGCGATCACCCAAGAGATCTCCGAGATCGTGAGTGGTGCAGCGGCGGTATGATGCTACGAGTTGCTTTCAGCTTGAGCAAAACAAATTTTTTAGAGTATTAAATTTTCAACCTGACCCGATCAGGAAAGAAAGAGGATTAACTAATGGCCGGTAAAGTGGTAGAAATCATTGGCGCGGTGGTGGACGTTGAGTTCCCTCGTGGTGAAATGCCTAAGGTCTACGATGCGCTGAAAATCAACGAGGTTGGATTGACCTTGGAAGTTCAGCAGCAACTAGGCGACGGTGTGGCTCGTGCTATTGCCATGGGATCTACCGATGGCTTAAAACGTGGTCTTGAGGTCGACAACACGGGCGCCCCCATCCAGGTGCCAGTAGGTCAGGGAACCTTGGGTCGCATCATGGATGTATTGGGTAACCCAATAGATGATGCCGGCCCAATAGATACCGATAAATATATGCCTATCCATCGTGCGGCTCCTAAATTTGATGAGCAGTCGAGTGCTTTGGAAGTGCTTGAAACAGGTATCAAGGTTATCGACCTGATCATGCCTATCCAGAAGGGCGGTAAGGTTGGCCTGTTCGGCGGCGCCGGCGTAGGCAAGACCGTTACCCTGATGGAGCTTATCCGTAATATCGCGGTTGAGCACTCCGGCTTCTCAGTATTCGCAGGTGTTGGTGAGCGTACTCGTGAGGGTAACGATTTCTACCACGAAATGGCTGAAGGCAACGTGCTGGATAAGGTCTCTCTGGTATATGGTCAGATGAATGAGCCTCCAGGCAACAGCCTCCGTGTTGCGTTGACTGGACTGACCATGGCTGAGAACTTCCGTGATGAAGGCCGTGACGTGCTGTTGTTTGTTGACAACATCTACCGTTACACCCTGGCGGGAACCGAAGTATCAGCACTGCTGGGTCGTATGCCTTCCGCTGTAGGCTACCAGCCAACACTGGCTGAAGAGATGGGCGTACTGCAGGAGCGTATCACCTCTACCAAGACCGGCTCAATCACCTCATTCCAGGCCGTCTATGTGCCAGCGGATGATTTGACCGATCCCTCTCCTGCAACCACATTTGCTCACCTGGATGCTACCCTGGTGCTTTCCCGCCAGATCGCTGAGCTGGGTATCTACCCTGCTGTGGATCCTCTGGATTCTACCAGCCGAATCCTTGATCCAAACATCGTTGGTGCAGAGCACTACGAAGTGGCCCGAGGCGTGCAGGGTACACTGCAACGCTATAAAGAGTTGAAGGATATTATCGCCATTCTGGGTATGGACGAACTCTCTGATGAGGATAAACTCTCCGTATCCCGCGCGCGTAAGATCCAACGTTTTCTGTCCCAGCCTTTCTTTGTGGCAGAGGTCTTTACCGGAGCGCCAGGTAAATACGTCTCACTCAAGGATACGTTGACAGGCTTTAAAGCCATTCTTGCAGGCGAATATGATCATCTGCCAGAGCAGGCTTTTTACATGGTTGGCGGAATCGACGAAGCAGCAGCTAAGGAAGAGAAATAGACAGCTCTTTTAGCTCTGGAGATATGAGATGGCAATGACGATACATGTAGACATTGTGAGTGCAGAAGGAGCAATCCATTCTGGATTAGCCGAGATGGTCTATGCACCAGCAGTAATGGGCGAACTGGGTATTGCGCCTCGCCATACTCCGCTTGTTACGCAACTCAAGCCGGGCGAAGTTCGTGTAGATGAAGGTAATGGTAAAGAGATGCAGTATTTCTTCGTCTCAGGAGGCATCCTGGAGATTCAGCCGCATGTCATTACCATCCTTGCCGATACGGCTATTCGCGCACATGATCTGGATGAAGCCGCTGCACTTGAAGCCAAGCGTCGTGCTGAAGATGCGCTTGCTGGCCAACAGGCTGACTTTGAGCATGCAAAAGCACAGGCCGAACTGGCGGAAGCTGCAGCACAGCTAAGAGCAATCGAAAGGCTGCGTAAAAAATAATATGTATTTCGAACGCTCTGGCAATATGAAATGAATAAACGGCTCTTTTTTAAGAGCCGTTTTTTTTGCTCTAATTCTTAAGGGTTTCTCTCCAGAATTCCTATCTATCAAAATCAGAGATGATTAGACTATAAGGGTGGTCAGCGCGGAGTATAATCATTAAAAATGCGCTTGAGGTATCTGACTATAAGACACTAAAATATTCAGGTACGATCAAATTTCATACTTAAAATAACATGGAAATCAGATGAAACTTGGAGTAGTAATTCTTGCTGCTGGGCGGGGGACACGCATGCGCTCCTCGTTGCCTAAGGTTTTGCACAGGTTGGCTAATCGTTCGTTACTTAGGCATGTGGTTGATACTTCTAACAAGCTTGATCCTGAGCAGATTATTATTGTATTTGGGCATGGTGGGGAGGTTGTTCCGCAGGCCTTCTCCTCAGATGAAGGGCTGATCTGGGTAGAACAGGAACAGCAACTGGGCACAGGCCATGCTGTGGATCAGGCTCTTCCAGCTCTTGCAGATGTTGACCATATTTTGGTGCTGTATGGTGATGTACCGCTTATTCGAATCGAAACGCTCTCTTCACTTATTCAGGCAGCAACAGAGACTGATTTAGCACTGCTTACCGTTGGTTTGGAAAATCCTGCCGGTTATGGGCGCATTGTGCGTGATGCTCAAGGTAGAGTGCAGCGTATTGTTGAGCAGAAAGATGCTACAGCTGATGAACTGGCAATTACCGAGATCAATACAGGTTTTTTGGTTGCGGATAAAAAGAGGCTGACCGATTGGCTGTCGCGAGTAGACAATAACAATGCTCAGAAAGAGTATTACCTCACTGATATCGTGGAACTTGCTGTTGCGGATGGTGTTGATGTAAAGGTCGCACAGCCTGATGATGCCACTGAAGTTATGGGCGTTAATGATCGCTCTCAACTGGCTCAACTTGAGCGTTACTATCAACGTAACCGGGCTGAGGCATTGATGCAGCAGGGTGTAGCGCTTCTGGATCCATCGCGTTTCGATCTTCGGGGAGAGTTGACTGTGGGCCAGGATGTTGAAATTGATATTAATGTGATCATCGAAGGCCAGGTAGAACTGGGAAATAGTGTACGTATTGGTGCCAATAGTGTTATTCGAAATTGCTGTATTGCAGATGGGGTTCAAATCCTTGAAAATTGCGTGATCGAAGATGCCACTATCGGAGCAGAGAGTGTCATTGGCCCATTTTCACGTATTCGGCCAGGGACCTGGCTGGCAGGTAAAAACAAAGTGGGTAACTTTGTTGAGATTAAAAAATCTGATATTGATGCAGGCAGCAAGGTCAGCCACCTAAGCTACATAGGCGATGCAGTCGTTGGAAAGGGTGTGAACATTGGTGCTGGTACCATTACGTGTAATTATGATGGAGCCAATAAATTTCAAACCATTATTGGTGACAATGCCTTTATCGGTTCTGATTCACAGTTGGTTGCTCCGGTTACGATTGGTGCGGGTGCAACCATTGGTGCAGGCTCAACCATTACTACTGATACACCGCCAGAGATATTAACACTCAGCCGAAGTAAACAATTCAGTGTTAAAAGCTGGAAACGTCCTGTAAAAAACCCTAAAACCTAGAGGCAAGATCACTATGTGCGGAATCGTTGGCGCAATTGCACGGAAAGATGTAACACCCATTTTATTAGAAGGGTTAAAGCGTCTCGAGTACCGGGGGTATGATTCCGCAGGGGTTGCTATCAGAACGGAAGATGGTCGACTGCAACGTGTCCGTTCAGTTCGCAAAGTGGCTGCATTACAAGAGCTGCTGGATAAGCATACAGTTAAGGGTAATCTTGGCATTGCGCATACTCGGTGGGCAACCCATGGTATGCCTGCCGAGCGGAATGCTCATCCTCACATGAGTGGAGAGCAGGTTGCCATTGTGCACAATGGCATTATTGAAAACCACAGTGAGCTGCGGGAGCAACTTGAGGCCCAAGGCTACACCTTTACATCGGAAACAGATACAGAAGTCATTGCCCATCTGCTTGCCAGTCTAATGGGAGGCAGTCAGGATCTGGTTCAGATTGTGCGAACTGCAATCATAAAACTTGTGGGTGCTTACGCATTGGCTGTGGCTGATCCTGAAGATTCAGAGCGGCTGGTTGTTGCACGTGCTGGTAGCCCATTGGTGGTTGGCGTTGCAGAGGATGGTAACTACATTGCCTCTGATGTCTTTGCGCTGTTGCCCGTTACCCAGCGTTTTATATTTCTTGAAGAGGGTGATATTGCCGAGGTTCGGCGTGATGGCGTCACGGTCTTTGATAGCGAAGGCAACAGAGTAGAACGTCCCATTCAAAAATTCCACCTGGCGGCATCGACGGCTGACAAAGGTCCCTATCCTCACTATATGCTCAAAGAGATCTATGAGCAGCCAGCAGTTATTGCTGAGACCCTTTAAGGGCGCATTTACAAAGGGCGATTATTGGAGGAGAGTTTTGGCCATGAAGCGAAAGTGCTGCTGGATAGAACAGAGGCTGTGCATATTATTGCCTGTGGTACCAGCTACCATGCCGGCCTGGTAGCAAAATACTGGCTGGAAGAGATCGGCCTGCAGTGTAGTGTAGAGGTGGCAAGTGAATATCGCTATCGTCGGGTTGTAGTACCAAAAAATACCTTGTTTATTACGGTCTCCCAATCGGGTGAAACGGCAGATACCTTGGCGGCACTGCGTGGTGCAAAAGATGCAGGCTATCTGGGGAGCCTCTGTGTCTGTAATGTGCCAGAAAGCTCACTGGTGCGTGAGTCTGATGTTGCATTGATGACGCGTGCCGGGCCAGAGATTGGGGTGGCCTCCACCAAAGCCTTTACCACTCAACTGGTGGCCTTTCGTCTGCTTACCCTGGCGTTTGCCCGTAGGCGTGGGATGACCCAGGAGCGTGAAAAAGAGCTGGTAGACGAACTGCATGCCCTACCCCGTCAGGTAGAGGTGGTGCTTAAGTTATCGGATGCGATTCGTGAAATGGCAAATGGCTTCGCTAAAAAAGAGAATGCACTCTTTTTAGGGCGGGGCACTTTTTATCCCATTGCACTTGAGGGTGCCTTGAAGCTGAAGGAGATCTCTTATATCCATGCAGAAGCCTATCCTGCTGGGGAGCTAAAACATGGTCCATTGGCATTGGTAGATGCTGAGATGCCTGTGGTGTGTGCCCTGCCTGATGATGCATTGTTAGAAAAAGTGCTATCGAATCTGCAAGAGGTACGGGCGCGTGGTGGTGAGCTGTTTCTGTTTAGTGATCGTACGGTCAGTATAGGTTTGGATCATTACCAAAATCTAACGCTGGATGATATTTTCCCAACTACAGCCCCCATTGTGTACAGCATTCCACTGCAACTCCTCTCATACCATGTTGCCGTCTTGAAAGGCACAGATGTTGATCAACCCCGTAATCTGGCAAAGTCAGTGACTGTAGAATAGGGTGTCTATTTTGCTGCTTTGATCTCTTTGTGCACTGATTCAAGGCTACGTGTCCAGATATCTTTTTGCCGTAGTTTTGATGCAAGCTTTGGTCGGGCAGCTATGGCTGCAGTCCGGTTAGGATAGATGCCATAGAGTAGCGGATACCAGGGCTGACCATTACGGGAGGTTTTGAAATAGGCGATCTTCCCAGCCAGCTTGTGTTGCTTGATGTATACAGAGATATTTGACCTGTCTGTTAAACCAATAACCTGAAGTGTATATGCTGTTGGTTTCTGAGAAAGTAACCACGCTTCCTGTCTTGGCTCTTTTTTGGCTGTTTTGGGTTTGGGTGTAATTTTTACTTTTACCACTTCAGGTGACTTTATTGCAACCTCAGGAATGGGTTTGTGAGCAGTAATCGGTTTGATAGGAGTGGCAATAGGTTTAGCTACCTTTGGAGTTACAGCTGTGGGTTTTTGGGGAACAGCTGTTTCTGGTTTCACCGCTTTTAAATTAGTATTTGCAGCAGCTGGTACCTGTTTTGGTGCTACAGATAGAGTTACAGGTTCGCTAGCTGTGGGATATTTTTCAGGTATCTTCAAGATGGGTTCCAGCTCTTCAACGGGTGTAACTTGAGGTGGTAACTCCGGTGCTTTCTTTGGTGCCACTTTTGGATTAGGCAAGGGAGGCAGCTTCAGAGCAACCTCAGATTTATTCTCAATTATTGTGTTATCAGAGTGAGCTTCATTGGGGGAGGTTTCATAAAAAAGTGTATTGATCTCATCTTGAAAGAGCAGGAGTATCAAGATGATTGAAATGAGCCCAAGAGTGCTGACTACTGCGGTTACAGGAAGATCTTCCAATAACAGTTTAAATGCTGATCTTTCGGTTGGTTTTTGAGGCGTAGTTGGATGAGCTGGCAGCTTTGCTAAAAGGTGTTCAATCTGCCCAGGCAGGCCGTGACTGGTGCGAATGATCTTATCGATTTGATCAGAGGTTAATGCAAAGGCCTCAAGTGCGCCTCGGGCCAAGAGCACCTGTGTAATATAGGCCGCACTCTGTTCAGGGTTTAGTGGGGGTATATCCAGTGTTTGAATAACCTGGGTAGCAATAGTGTGAGTCTCTTGCGTTTGCAGGATGTTATCAATTGTAGGTGCAGCAAATAAAATAAGATGTAACAGACGATTATCTTTTATGGTTGAAGCGGTGTGTAACTGTAATAGTTCTGCTATTGTATCTATCGGCAGTAGGTGTGCATCATCAACTGCAATGACAGGAAGAGTGCCATCATGTAGCAGTGATTCAAAATGGATCAGCAGCTCCTGCTTTATCAGATCATCTTTTTCAGTAATGCCAAAATGTTGAGCAAGTAGCGTATAAAACTGCTCGGGATGCATCATAGGATTGGCATCAATGCGGCAGAGCATCCAATGTTCAGGTATTTGTGATTGAAGTTGAAAAAGCAGGGTTGTTTTGCCTGATCCATCCAGGCCTTTTATTAATGGGATCAGTTTGCTGTTTTCAGTTAGATTGCTTATGAGATCCAGACACTGGGTTAGTTCGGGGTAGATAAAAAACGGTGATGGGCTAGTTGACGCCGAGCTGCCAGCTGAATTTGCTGATCTATTGCTGGAAGGAGTATAGCTATCAGTTTGCTCTTCTATATTCATTTAGCGTGGCATTTAGATCATTATGATTAAAGTCGCCAGTTACAATGGATTTTCCAATGCCCTGGAGCAGCACTAGGCGCAGGTGGCCATCAAGTACTTTTTTATCCACTGACATGAGCTCTATGAAGCGTTCTGGAGTCAATTGGGAGGGTGGCTCCACGGGCAGGCCAGCACGTTCGATAATCTCTACAATACGCCTTTTTTCACTATCAGTCAGCCATCCAAGCCTGTGGGAGAGCGTAGCTGCCATGCATATTCCTGCACCAACCCCCTCTCCATGAAGCCAGTCTCCGTAGCCAACTCCGGTCTCTATGGCATGTCCAAAGGTGTGTCCCAGATTGAGTAGGGCGCGTTGGCCTGCTTCAAGCTCATCAGCAGCAACGATGTGGGCCTTATTCTGGCATGAGCGTGCTATGGCATATGAGAGGGCTTGAATCTCTCTGTTTAGGAGGGCATCAAGATTCTCTTCTAACCAGACAAAAAACTCGGCATCTGTAATAAGACCATACTTGATCACTTCAGCCAGACCGGCTGCAAGCTGGCGATCTTCAAGTGTGTTGAGTGTATCTGTATCGGCAATGACACAGCGTGGCTGGTAGAAGGCGCCGATCATATTTTTACCCAGCGCATGATTTAGGCCTGTTTTTCCACCGACTGAAGAGTCAACCTGCGCCAACAAGGTGGTTGGAACCTGAATAAAGTGAACGCCACGCTGATAAGCGGCTGCAGCAAAACCGGCCATATCTCCAATAACACCGCCACCAAGGGCGAGTATCGTGCATCGCCGGTCAAAATGTTGTGCCAATAGTGCGTCAAATATATGGTTCCAGACTTCAAGAGTTTTAAACTTCTCTCCGTCTGGCAGTATGACAGACCCTGTTTGAAAGTCCTTGAGAGCAGTGAGTACCTGCTCCAGGTAGAGGGGGGCAACGGTTTCGTTGCTGACGACCATAACCTGCTGGCTGGGAATATGGCGCTGGTACAGTTCGGCCTTCCCTAAAAGGTCTCTGCCGATGTAGATAGGATAGCTTCTTTTACCTAGATCAACATGCAGGGTTTGAGTGGTAGATTCCACGAATATAGCTCCATACTGGAAATTGGATAGGGGTCTATTATCCTGGAAAGTGCTGTCTGGTGCTATCAGTGGGTGTTATTTTGGTTGATATGGGGGGCACCCAAATCAGTCTATGCCTCAGAAACCAGCTGGACAATCTCTTTTGTTACGGAAGCGGCGTTGCGCTTTTCGGTAGATATAACGTAATCAGCAACCTGTCGATATAGAGGGTCACGCTGATCCATCAACTCCTGCAGTTTGGCTAGGGGATTTTCTGTTTGTAGCAGAGGACGACTGCGATCCTTTTGTGTTCGGGCAAACTGCTGTTCAGGAGAGCAATGCAGGTAGATGACCAGGCCCCGTGCTGTGAGATGTTGCCGGCTTGTGGCATCAAGCACAGCCCCACCCCCTGTTGATAATACCAACCCTCTTTGCCGGGTTAGCTCATCCAGGATGGTTTGCTCCCGCTTTCTGAAACCTGCTTCACCTTCAAACTCAAAGATGGTGGGGATATCAACCCCGGTACGTTTCTGGATCTCGAGATCACTATCCTTGAATTCAAGGCCGATTTTGGCTGCGAGTTGTTTGCCGATGGTGCTTTTGCCGACCCCCATTGGGCCAACAAGAAAGATGTTTTCAATACGTTGCATGTAGACGTTATCTAAATATTGAACTCAGGTTTATGTTAAGAATATCCACTGCCAGGAGATCTGTTCAGCTCTATCAACGTATGCTCAGTGTATCTTTTAGAATTTTGGGTGTGCCAAATATGAGCAGCTCTTTGTTTTCATCTTTTTCAAAACGTTGCTTAAACATAAACCCAACATAAGGGAGATCACCGAAGAATGGAACACGTTCAATATTATCTGTTTTATTGCGTTCAAATACACCACCCAGTACAACAGTTTCTCCATTTTCTACCAGCACAGAGGTTTCAACTGAACGTCTGTCAATAGGGGGTATACCAAGGAGTGCACGTGTGTAATCAGGGTTATCTTTGTTAACAATAAGATCCATGATGATACGGTCATCAGGTGTGATATGAGGGGTAACTTCCAGTTTTAGCAGGGCCTCTTTAAAGGCAATGGTTGTTGCGCCACTGGAGGATCTTACCTCATAAGGGATCTCCAGACCCTGTTTAATAGTGGCTTTATTCTGGTCTGAGGTAATAACGCGTGGACTAGCGATGAGTTCGCCTTTGCCTTCTTGTTGCATAGCTGACAGTTCGAGGTTTAACAGATAAGAGGCCAGTTTACCTATTAATAGATTAACAGCTCCGCCGCGAGTTGCACTCAAGGTTTGAGGAAGGTTGACTTGCAGGGCACGATTTCCTGTTGTAGCAGGATTCTCAATGCCAACAGATGTGTTTATGTGTTGGCCTGAGTCATACAGGTTATCTGATATATGCCCAGGCAATCCACCGCCAATCTCAATTTCATTATCCTGAACGGTGTTTGCCCGGGAAAAGCCCAGGCGGACACCAATGTCCTTGGCAAAATCATCATTGGCAATCACGACGCGTGATTCGATAAGTACCTGCCGGATGGGGATATCCAGTAGTTCAACCAGGCTGCGAACCTCCTCCAGTTTAGATGCGGTATCCTGTACCAGCAGGGTATTGGTGCGCTCATCTGTTGTTACATTGCCCCGTTCAGAGAGCAGCCTGTTTTCTTCACTCTTGAGCAGTGTAGCAAGGTCTGCTGCCTTGGCATAGTTGACCTGAATAAACTCAGCACGTAGAGGGGCCAGCTCCTCGATCTGGCGCTCTGATTCGAGTATCAGCTTCTCACGGGCGGCAATCTCTTCGGTGGGGGCGACAAGTATAACCTTGTCGGTACGCCGCATTGAAAGCCCCTTGGTTTTGAGAATGATGTCCAGCGCCTGATCCCAGGGGACATTCTTCAGTCGCAGGGTAATACGCCCTTTTACCGTATCGCTGGTGACCATATTAAGGCCGGTAAAATCAGCCAGCAGCTGCAGGACATAACGTACCTCAATATCCTGGAAGTTGAGGGAGAGCCGATCTCCAGTAAAGATCGCTTTATCCTGCTCAATCTTCTCTTTCTGAGCCTTGGTGAGTGGGCGAACCTCAACGGTATAGAGCTGGTCAGTCTGATAGGCTAAATGTTCATAGTCGCCTATCGGAAAGATCTCTATCTTGACATTGTTATCAGATGGGGATGCCTCAACGGTTTGTACTGGCGTAGCAAAATCAGTCACGTCATATTTACGTGTCAGTTGCTGTGGCAGTGTTGCATCCAGAAAATCAACAACAATGTGGCCGCCCTCTTCATGCAGATCAACCAGAGTGCTTGGGTCTGAGAGGGTGATCATTATTCGCCCCTCTCCTGCATTGCCTCGACGGAAGTCGATATTTTCAATAGCCCGCACCCCAGGAGAGTGAGTAGGATGTGTGGCTGTGGTCTCTTGAGATGGTTCTGTCTGCAGGGTTGAAAGTTGGTTGGTGTCGGTGTTTCCACCTTCAATGGTAATGATGGCCTGATTTCCATCTAGGCTAATATTATAAGGAACGGATGCGACTAGATTGATAACAATACGTGTACGTGAGCCTGCCTCAATTGCGGTAATGCTTCTGGCCATGCCGACACTGATGGAGCGGGTCTTTTTTTTCAGGCCATTTTTCAGGCCAGTAAAATCTAGGGCGATGCGTGCAGGATGATCAGTGGTAAAGCTTGTTGGCTGCATCAGCGGCCCAGAGGCTGTGAGGGTGATTTGAACACGGTTACCAGGCAGTGTGGTGGATTTAATATTTTTTAATACGACATTCCCCATAGCATAAGCTGATGAAAATGCGGTAGTTATGA
>JAJRZI010000040.1 GCA_024275295.1 Gammaproteobacteria bacterium
GGCCAGAAAAGGCCTTTTTAAATGAAAAAATGCCTAAAAACCGGACTTATACGGGCAAATTAAACTGTAATGATTATCAGTAACATCTATATCAATCGATTGGTGAATATTAAAGGTAATTATTCAGAGGTTCCTTAAAGTCTTTGAAGCACTGCTGGCAGCTTTCTTTCTAGTTACTTTCTTATTCATGACTTTCACACTCCTTCGTCTTAATATGGTGTCACTTCGCCAGCAGGGGGGAGGGGACAGCAGAATCCCTCTGCAGCTTGCTGGTCAACTGGAGAAATCGACGCGCGTAGCCATTGTATACTACATCTAAATCGTTCCTGCAAAATCAGGAGGCAAGTTTGGTGTTCAACGCCGCAGAAGTGCAACCAAGAAAGTCCTGAAGCAGTCATTCAAATGAACTCCACAAATGTCCGCTTTGGCGGATTGCAGTCAATTGCTAAGCCCATCAAAATAATGGCTTTCTTCTCATCTTGCTATATTCATACTTTTACATCATTTCGTACCGATGCGAAAATCGATACGAGTTGTAATCACTCTCCGGTAATCCCTAACTGTGTGGTTTCCGTGGACATTTTCCACCTAGCGCGTTATAACGTATTGAAATACTTAATTAATTATAGGATAACTCATTGACTCACAAGGCAAGGCGTAGGTTTGGCCAGAACTTTCTGCATGATCCTGGCGTCATTCGCCGTATTGTTAGTGCCATCTCCCCCTCACCGGGAGAGCGGCTCGTCGAGATTGGCCCTGGTCAGGGAGCCATCACCAAAGAGTTGTTGAAGGTGGCAGGTCGCATGGATGCTGTGGAGCTGGATCGTGATCTGATTGAGCCGCTGGCGCGGATGTGTGGTGATCTGGGTGAGCTGCATATCCACTGTGCCGATGCACTGAAGTTTGATTTTCACCAACTTGCTACAGCTGACCAGCCTCTGCGGATTGTTGGCAATCTGCCCTATAATATATCCACTCCCATCCTGTTTCGTCTGATTGATCAGCTTGATTGCATCCAGGATATGCATTTCATGCTGCAAAAAGAGGTGGTTGATCGCATGGCGGCAGAGCCAGGTAGTAAGGTGTATTGGCGATTGTCCGTGATATTGCAGGTAAGATGCGCGATCATGCCGCTGTTTGATATTGGTCCTGGGGCCTTTAAGCCTGCGCCGAAGGTGGATTCTGCCTTCGTGCGACTACAGCCGCACTCCAAGCCTGTTGTGCAGATTGATGACTATGCCCTGTTTGCCCGAGTGGTAACCCAGGCCTTTGCACAACGGCGCAAAACCCTGCGTAATAGCCTGCGTGAGTTGATTGATGCTGATGGTATACAGGCCCTCGGCATCGACCCGGTCATTCGTGCCGAGCGCCTGACCCTGGGTGAGTTTGCTGTGCTGGCTAATGCGATTGCTTTGGAGTCTTGCCACAAATGAATGAATCGAATCAGTTAAAGCTAAACGGTTTAGGGGTTGCCCGAATTTTTAAAGCAGCTGCTTGCTCTATTAAAGGCTTCCGGGCAGTCTATAGGCTTGAGGTGGCTTTTCGGCAGGAGCTGTTGTTATCGTTGGTTTTATTGCCCTTTAGTTTTGTCATTGCATCGTCATTGGCGAATTGGGTTGCGCTGATATCTGTGCTGTTGTTATTGCTGCTTGTAGAGATTATTAATTCGGCAATAGAGGCGCTGGCTGATCGGATATCCACTGATTTTCATGAGCTTCTTGGCAGGGCAAAGGATTTAGGCTCATCGGCGGTATTTATTGCACTTACGATGGTTGCCCTGGTTTGGGGTGAGTCGACCTACTCATACTTTGCGGGCTAAATATCTAAAACCGTACTCGCCTTAGCCATACGGTAAAACCACTGATAGCGAGGGTTGCCAGTATGATAGCAATCAGGTCGATCAGGTAGATGCCGTACTTTCCAAATATACGCCCTGTATGCAGATTCAGTAGTAGCTGCTCATGGTTCATTGACCGGCTGCTGTAATGTTCATTGAGTTGCTGGGTGATCTCTTCCGGTGGTTGCCCAGGCTGCACAATATGAAAATTTTGTTCTGTTACTGGCTGCCAGCTAAACATGACATCATCGCTGCCGTACCACTTTTTACCTGTCTGTATGATCAGTCTCTCTTCCGGTGTGATGGCTACTTTTTCTGGCAGTGCTGGCAGCATGATGCTCCAGTCAATCTGCTCGATGAGCTGGCCAGAGTGATCAAACAGCCAGAGTGAATCTGTAGTGGCGATAACCAGCATCTGCTGCAGGCTGACAGCTCCGATGAGCTGGCTGCTATGGGTTGCGACCTCCTGGGTATCCCTATAGAGCCTGCCGTTTAGCTGGATGATCCAGTGCTGCGCTGTTTTGTAGGCGGTCATGGCGGGTGGTTGAGAGTTTAGACTGGTTAATGCCCAGTTATTGGGTGTGTGCTGCTGATCCAGCTCCAGTTCGGCAGAGTGGTTTAATGCAATGCCACTGAGGGTAATCCAGAGTGTAAAGAGTCCGGCAAAAAGGCCAAGGTATCTGTGCCAGTGGTGCAGCCTGTGTCTTCTATTGTTGCGTGGGGGCATCTGTAAAGGGGGGCTGTTGATGAAGAAAAAGTGCGATACGGGCTATTTTTTCTACCGCCCGTACAGAGAGTGTGGCGCCTGAGATACCATCAATAGGCCTGTCCAAATGGTGATCATTATTGAGTCTGGCCCCTTGAAACTGATCGGTGAAAGCGGGGTGACGTACCTCGCTGCCCCGGCTCTCTCTGAATGCCAGGATGCTGACCTGCTTGAGTTTTCCTGCCTGCACGACGACTCCAATGGTGATGGGTCTCTCTTTGCCGATCTCGTTTAAAATCCAGACTGTACACTGGTCTTTTCCCCAGTAGCGCAGTCTCAAGCCACGGTAGGGGTGGCTTAATATATCGGCCATGCTTTTCTTTATAGCCCGATTCAGCCAGATGACCCTGGGTGCAGGGGGTTCACCCTGAAAGCTCTCCTGCAGAAATGCCTCGGGGGTTTGATAGATCCCCTTGGCATGGGGTGTGGAGGAGAGCAGGAGCAGCCCCAGGGTGAACCAAACTTTCATTAGAACCGGTACCCAAAGCCGAGGTTGAATCCCTTCTGGCCCTTTTTGTCATTAAACCTCTGTTTTATGTAATCCGCTTTGATGACGATATCCTCGTGTGGCCAATAGTTGATGCCAATATCCATCTGCTCTTTCTCACTGTCGCTGCTGTTTCCGGCTTGGTTATCCCACTGGTTATAACGTGCAAAGAGCCCAAGCTGATGGTTGATCTTCCATGAGGGTTCAATGTAGAAACCGTTCTGTTCGTTGGCACCCAGGCTCTCTGGGCCACCGCCATTCAGATCCCAAAGAGCATAGAGTGCACGCAGGCCAAAGGGGCCATTTTGAAATACCGTATGGGCTGTATAGAGCATGGCCTTACCGGCGGTGTTGTCGGTGCTTTGGGTGATGTTGCTTTGATACTGCACTGAACCTGCCAACTCCAGGCCGGGTATGGCTGTCCATTTGATGCGTGCTGTTCCAGCCAGATCTTTGGCATTGGCTTTGCCCACCTTTTGCCGACCTTTGCGCGGGGCATATTTGCTACCTGAATTTGTTTCCAGACCTGAGTGTATATATAGGTCATAACCAAGACCTGGCGCAAACTCACCATGGATACCCGCGCCGCCTTCCCACCATGTGCTGGGGATAATATTCGACTCAATGGGGTTACGCTCCACACCATAGAAGGTATTGGGTTCGTGAGTTTCATTCAGAATGCCAATGGGCAGCATGAATATGCCGCTACGCGCTGTAATCTGACCATTGATGTCAAAGTCGATATACATCTGCTCCAGTTCGACCTCACCGCTCTTACCCTCACCGGCAATGCTGTGCTCCACCTCCAGCTCTGAGAAAAAGCGCATATCCTCGTTGAACTCATGACTCAAGAAGAGTACAAAACGGTGCAGGTCGATCTCATCTTTGTCGCTGCCTGCGCTGTTGTTGGCCTCCAGATTGTTGTAGTGCAACTCCCCGTAGCTGCCAAAGCTGCTCCGGTTATACCAATCTTCCCCGCTGCCAGTAGCGGCCTGCTCGA
The DNA here is from genome assembly GCA_024275295.1 of Gammaproteobacteria bacterium. Taxonomy (GTDB): domain Bacteria; phylum Pseudomonadota; class Gammaproteobacteria; order Chromatiales; family Chromatiaceae; genus WFXD01. Next base: position 4,091 of record JAJRZI010000040.1, read on the forward strand.
CAGCATCAGCGGTTGCGGCTATAGCCTCTGCGGTCTCCTTGGTCTTTGAGTCCAACTGTTTGTATTGGTCACTCAATCGATCGATCTTCTCATTCTGGCGTTTTATGGTCTCACGCTGCTCCAAAATGAGCTGCCACATCTCTTCAGCACCGGGGGCTTTTGCAGCCCATGTGGGTGTGGCGATTATTGCAGAGACTGCCAGGGTCAAGAGGGTCGGGATAATCTGTTTTTTCAGCTGCTGCTGCATGGTATTTACTCCTGTGTAAATAGATACAACGCTGGCTGGCTGGGGTAAAAACCGATGAATGGCGGGCTGGCGTAAAGGTTTAAATTGTGCTGTTAGTGCATATTGGGTGACTTGTTCATTTAGTCAGTATCAGTTTGTTTTGACGGGTAATGCGCAGCCGGTACTCCTGGCCCGCATGCTCAATCACGACCTCGTTGTGCTGATTGAAGAGCGTCTGGCTGCGCATGCGTCTGACCTGCTGTGCTTTACCAGAATCAATGGGTTGGTGGCTTGTTTTGTTCATAGTGTGATAGGGGGGATCAGTATCCGCCTTTCTTGCCTGTGCCCAGATAGGTGAACTCCCAGTTTAGATTAAAGGGTGTCCACCATCTGTCCGTGCCGGTCTCTTTGTCGGTGTGGTGATAGAAGCTGTTAATGGGTGGCGGTACGATGTGGTAGGTCAGCTGGTATTTGCCGGGGCCATTCAGCTTGATGTTCTCAGCATAGTGGGGGCCATCGGAGGCCACCATCGGCATGAGTGAGCCGAGGGTTGACCAATCAGATCCTACCTTATTGATGCGATAAGTGATCTGTAGGTAGGGCACCCAGTCGCCTTCGCCAAACCATTTGGATTTTTTTTCACGGCATGGATGTCGGCCTCCAGATGGATATCGCTGGGCTTCATCATGCCGGGTAGCATGGGCGCCATTTTTGTGGGCTGAATGTAGACGGCAGCGATCTGCATGCCGTTTTTGACCACCGGGTCGCCGATGGGGAAATCTGCAGCAGACAGGGTGCCTGCTCCAGAGAGTAGCGCCAGGCTTGCGGTCAAGGCTGCGGGTCTCATTAATTTTTGCATAATTAACTCCGGGTTTAAAAAGTTGAATACGATGCATTCGCAACTGTAGTGAAATTTTTTTGCTATATCCCAAAGATTCCAGGCCACCAGGCGGCGCCGACGGCCAGACTGCCCAGGGCGCCAGGCAGCAGCGGAATCCATCGGTAGCGAGCAGCGATGCCCTGATTTTGTAAAATGCGGTTACCCAGCCATAGGCTCCAAAGCAGGCCAGCGGTAAAAAGTGTGCCTTTTGCCAGGCCCGGAAGTGTCTGATCCAGACTCCCCAGGGGTTGAAAAAGGGTCGCGCCCAGGCCGATCACCAGCGATACCATGGCCACAGGGGCATACTGATAACCCAGTTCGGTGAAACGCTGATTGAGGTCTTTGTCCCCCTGTAGCTGGCCAGAGAGCCAGGCTGATAGCCAGGTGGTGAACCCCAGCAGGGCGGTTAACAGCAGCATGGCGGCCAGCATGAAACCAATGATGGTGCCAAAATCAAGCCAGTTAAAAACCTCACGGCGCTCCGGGTGAATGCTCATCAGCCACCAGGGGCCGGATTCGCCTATCCAATAGTGTCCGTTTTCGATGAACCATTCACCGATTGTCTGCCGCAGCCTGCCGTATTGCGGCAATACCAGCCACAGGAATCCGCCCAGTGCGATGCCGGTGCCAAGAAACAGAAACCACACCTCAAAGGGGTTGGGGTTGTGTTGGCGGATATTTTCAACCTCTTTGCCGGGATTGCGTAGATGCAGTCGAAGCCCGCCCCTGGTTTCGGGGTGAACGCAACGGAAACATTCGATGCAGTGGCGGGACTCCTCCTTGTGGGAGATGTCGATCATGGTTGGGCAAACAGTCTTCTCGGTGTAGCGATCACCACCTGGTCGCGGCCGCTTGGCAATGAACTGCACGGCGCCAATACGGGAGAAGATACCAAGCAGCAGGCCGATAGGGCAGACATGACGGCACCAGGCACGTTTGTTGCGGCCATAGATGAAGCCAATGAGGATGGCGGCCAGCATCGTTACGCCAAAGACCTCGGCGATAGCCTCGGGGTGATCCCGCACCCCGACAGTTTGCCCCAGAATGGTGATAATAAGAAAACTGACAATAGGGGCGCCTTCCCAGCGCATCCAGCCGGGGATGGGACGTTGCAGTCCCACCTTGTTGGCCCATTCGGCAGCAGCTCCCATGGGGCAGAGCAGGCCGCACCAGCTGCGGCCGGTGAATATGACGGAGAGTAGCACAAGGGGAAACCAGAGACCCCACATGGCATAGTTGGCAAAGATGGTGAAGTGGGTTAGCGGGGTCGCATCCTCCGGTGGATCGCCCAGAAGCAGCGGCAGCAGGATAACCGTCAGGAAGAAGAGGAACATCGTGACATGCACCCAGACCAACCGGTTGCGGTGGCGCACAAAGAAGCCCTTGATCAGAAGAGAGAGTCCGGATATTTGACCTGGATGGCTTCTGTTACTTACATGCACGGGGATCTCATCGAGCAGTGTGTTGCGGGATAAGGGGTGATCATATTGACGTAGCGTAAAGGTCTTCGTGGTCATGGGTGTTGTCTGTATTGGATCTCTCGGTGATTCTGTTGCGCATGGTAATGCGAATCAATCTTATTTGCAATAATAATTTAGGGGTGGTGGGATGATGTCTTCATCTTTAGGGAAAAAATGAATAGATTGATGTGGATTGGGGCCGGATTTGAACCGGATTTCAAGCGTGACGGGGTTGTGTTATTTTGCAGAATCAGCCGTGGGGACAAGCCAGCGGGCCAGGCGCTCGGCATAGAGTTGATGCACTTTGCGGTCAGGCTCCAGTTTACACAATGTGGCAAACAGTTTTTCAGCCTTTCGCCACTCACCGGCCTGGTAGGCTGCCAGGGCTTCGTTGTAGCGGTCCATCTGTTCCAGCTCCGATGCGGGCACCTCTCCTTCCAGCCCAATCGGTTCATAAATGGTGACCTTTTGCTCTTTGCCCTTTACCTGCACCCGATCCAGCTCCCTGTAAATAATTCCAGTAGTGGCTGCCATGGTAAATTCACTAACAACAATATCAACACCATAGATACGGGTCTGCCCTTCTAGCCGTGCCCCAAGGTTTACTGCATCACCGAGCACGGTGTAGGCCATACGAAATTCTGACCCCATATTGCCAACATTCATCAGCCCTGTGTTGATGCCAATACCATTGCGCAGTGTGGGCCAGCCGCGTGCTATAAATTCCTCTCTGACCTGATCCATACGGGCTACCATCTCCAATGCCGCAACCACCGCATGCTGGGGGTGCAGGGTGTCTGATAACGGTGCGCCCCAAAAGGCCATGATGGCATCACCAATATATTTATCTATGGTGCCACGGTGTTGCTGGATGACCTCTGTCATGTGGGTGAAATAGGCATTCATCAGACGGGTGAGTTCATCGGGTTCCAGCTTCTCTGACATGGAGGTGAAGCTGACGACATCTGAAAAGAGTACGGTCATCTCACGGCTTTCGCCGCTGATGCCAAAATCGCTGCGCTCCTTGCTCATCTCGGAGACGATTTCCGGTGGTACATACTGGCCAAACAGATGCCCAAGCCGCTGCTTGCCCTGGGCCTCGACAAAATAGCCATAGGCATTGTGAAATAGAATCAGCAGCAGGATGAGGAGCAGCTGTGAGGCCAGGGGCAGCACCAGCCCTTCTCCCCAGAAATAGAGATTGATACCGACGACCACGGACAATGCGGCGATGCTGAGCAGGCTTCCCCATAACGGCGAGAGTATTGGCAGCAGAAAGCTGAGCATTAGGCCCAGGAGCAGCAGGCTGACCAGCTCGGCCCCCTGGGTATAAGCGGGATGGCGCATGACTCGCTGGTCGAGGATGCCGGCGATCAGATTGGCGTGAATCTCCACGCCAGGATAGACGTTCTGCACCGGTGTGGCCCGCATATCCAGAAGCCCCGGTGCGGTGGTGCCGATAAGGACTATGGCGCCATCCAGTACTTTTGAATCGGCTTGGCCGTGCAGCACATCGGTTGCCGATATATAGCGAAAACTGCCGGAGCGCCCCCGGTAGGGCACCAGGGCCGCTGCCTGTGCATCCACGGGTATACGCAGATCACCAAGGCGGAGCCACTCCAGCTCCACATTTCCCGGGCTAGCCTCGGCAGTCTCCAGTTGCAGTGGTGGTTGTCCATACAGCCCGCGCACCATGGCCAGAGAGAATGATTCATAAATTCCATCCTCAAAACGGTAGACAAGCGGCACACGGCGAAAGATGCCATCCTCATCAACCAGGGGATTGGAAAAATAGCCTGCCCCGTAGGCGGCGGCCTGCAACTCTGGCAGATTGGCGTTGTATCCTTTGACAACTGTAAATGGAATCCTTGCCGTCGCCTTGCTGATCCGCATCAGCGGCGGGGGGAGCTGACCCGTGCGGGTGTTGTTGCTGGAGGCATAACCCAGGATCACATCTCGACCACGCAGGCTGTCAGCAAAGAGGTGATCATGCTGTAGCTGGGGTCGGAGCCTGTTGAGTTCAGCCAGGTAATCCGGGTTATCAGCTAATGGGCCTTTGGCCAACTGCTCCAGGGTCTGAAGACCTGAGCGGTCATCATACTCTGCAAATACAATGTCAAAACCAAGAATGCCAACATAGTAGCGGTCAAACAGGGTGTTGACCAGCTCTGCAAGTTTATCCCGACCCCATGGCCAGTGGCCTTCGGTGCTGAGGCTGCGCTCATCAATATCGATGATAACAACCCGCTGATCAGTGCCGCCATGCAGCGTGGCTCGCAAGCGAGCATCGTAGGTAAGGTTTTCGATTCGGGATAAGAAAGGCAGGGTTAACATGCCCGCTGCTGACAAAAGAAACAGTGTGGTCAGCACCAGGCTTATTGCTATACGGATGCCTTTATGGGTTTGCAAGCTCCGTTACCATCACTATCTTTTTGAGACAAAGGTTCCCACAGCGCTTTGAGACATATCATTTGTGTGCATCTCAACAGAGTTGATGGCATGAGATGCACTCTTTCCAGTAAGAGCCATGCCCACAGAGCCTTTGCCTGCCATACCTGTTGCACATGCGCCTCCACTGCATGTTGCACCTAATTGAAAATTTGCTCCGGGTTTAAAGTGCCCATCTGTATCCAGCAGGCTAATGGGTGCATTTCCTTCCAAACTTCCAGAAAGGGTTATGCCTGTACCGAAACCTGTCATCTCAACATCATATCCAGTGATCTCTGCTGACCCAAAATCAAGAGTCATTATGGTGTTTCCAATGACAAAAATGCCTGCATTGTTATTTTGGTCAGTGGGTGCCCCACCGGCAATATGGGCGTATGTGCCAACTGTGCCGCTTGCTCTTAATGTCTCTAAATCCGGTGCCGGTGTAGTATGAGGGCTATAGATGTAATGCAAACTGCCCGCTGTTGGAATGGCACCGCTTGCATCATGGGCATTCCAACCACCAGACCAGCGTCCCCAGTTTACTATTACGCCATCAGCAGCTGATCCAAATCCATTATGATCAACTAAAGTGGCGGTGCCTCGGCCTGCCCCGCACTCTGGGTTACAGCCTGATGTCTGCTCCGGATCATGAATGATTACCCTTACCGGAACATTGCCAACTCCACCTACATTATCAAGGTAGACTCTGGTATTAGGGTCGCCCTGGGCGCGCATTACCTCCGCGACCGGCCCATCTGTATCAAGTAGTATCCCTGCAACAGCTATAGCTGATCCGGGAGGGTTCTGGGTTAACCCTAAATTATCCCGCAAGTCTGGAGGAGGCGGCGGCGGTGGAGGTGGTGATGGCGGAGGAGGAGGCGGCGGCTGTGGGCCTGGTCGATGCCGTTGGCGTGGTTGATGTTGTTGAGTAGGATGGTGGCCTGCACCACCCGGTTCTTTTGAACCTTGCTCGCTTTGGTCTTTCTTGTCTTGCTGCACTTGCGGCTGACCAAAGAGTATACCTGGTGGCCCTAATAGCTCCTGTATGGGGGCACCTCTATGGGCCAGGTGAAAGTAGCTGTCGTTACCAAAACCCCGTGTCAGTCTCTGGCCTTGTCCCCGACCGGGGCCGTCTGCCCGTGGGGTTACGCTGATGGCGCCATCCACTACGCCGCCATACTGGCCATCCGGCATCAGATCACCCTCGGGTGTGCGGCAATCCCCTGCACATAAGCGGGTGCCATAATGGGTGCCGCGGATACCGATGGTAGAGATTGGGGTATTAAGTTGGTAGTTCTCTTGTTTTTTCTTGCCGATAGTCCCAGAGATGGTACGCAAGCCACCCTTCAATAACTCAAATACTGCCTTGCCATTTTCATCGGCCTGCTCCTGGTGGCGATATTCACTGATTCTGAATTCGCTTCCAGGACGTAGAGAGAACAGTGCTCCATCACTAAAGCGTATCTGAACGAAGGCATTTTTACCGACAATGATGGTATCCCCTGCATAAATGGGGGAGCGGCGGTGCAGACGACGCTCAGCACCACCAATCGCCTTGGCTGTCAAATGACCGCTTCCAACAACGATATGGCCGGCCTTCGCGCCCTCAGGTTGGCGTGCTGTATTCTGGCCAATCGCCAGGGAGGCCGTGCAAGCAAGATAGGTAAGTAGGGCAAAGAAGCGGAGCAAATGTACCAAGGGCAAATTAGTATTCATAGCGAACAGACATTCCTATCTGAGTCCGGTCATACCTGTAGATTTCAATATTACTGCTACTTTTAGTGTAGTCCAGGTTTGAATGTACAGCCCATCGTCTATCGGGCCTGTATGTCATGCCAAGTGAATAATTACGGTATTCATCCTTGCGTTTTATAAGGAAAAATTGGTTGTCTTCCTGGTATCGACTCTTCTGTAGCTGAACGGTAAAGTCGAGACTTAGCTTTGGATTGATTGTGAGCTGGCTCCCAATGCTGAAGCCGTAAATGTTTCTGTTAATCTTGGATTTGGCAAATGCAAGATCATCCTTTGCACGTTCCGCACCGCCATAAAGGGATGCAATAAGTACAGGCTGCAAAGCACCTGCAAAGATATGCTGGAATCCTGCTCCTCCCAGCTGCTGCCAGGAATTACGATACTCTTCGGTAAGAAATTTCATATCAGCTAACTGCAAAAAGCCAGTTAACTGGGTTTGAGTATCTGGCTGCCAGCTCAGCTCACCATTTATGGCAAGCATTTCACGGTAGCGATCATGACCTACTTCATAATTCTGCCATTCCATTCCGATTTTAAAGCGCCCTTGCTCACCGGAAAAGAGAAGGCCACTTTGAATGTCAAATATACCGATATCGAATTCGGAAATATCTTCATGGCTCCTTTGGCTGATCTTTACATCACCAAATAGAGAGACCCCTGGCTCCAGCGGATGATTGATGCTTGCTCCAGTAGCAAAGCTGAAATAGCTGTCATCCATGGAAAGCGAAGCGTCATTTAAGGTGCCAATGCCAAAGCCATCTGTGTAACTGGCGCTGGATGGTGCACTGCTGACATTGGTGTCATAACCAATCCCCAGCTCCATATACATGCCTGTGGTGGTTTTGTAACCGGCCTCACCCAGGCGAATGGCATCCATAAACTGACTGATATTGACCTTTACCTCTGCCGGAGGATCGCTGTTCAATACCTTGGTGAACTCCCGGCGGGCACGATCATATTGTTCAAGCAGAAAATACCCGCGTGCCAGCTCCAGGCGTACTCTCTGGTCATTTGGGTGGAGCATGAGTATGCGCTCCAGAGCAAACAGACCTTGACTGATGTGGCCGCTGTCAATTGCTGCAAGACCATAGATGTAGTCGAAGGTGGGGTCACCCTCTGCTTCCAGAAGGTGCTTTTCAGCTAGCTCATAGGCCTCATTGGTTTGGGCCGTATTATATAACTTTTTGATTTCATTGATGAAATTGCCCTCTGCGTAAGCCAATGAAATACTAAAGGTCAGCGCGCAAGTTATGATAAAACAGGATCTTAGCCATTTCATATTTTTATCTGCTCACCAGCTTGCATAAAAGATGCACATATAGTCAGTAAACTGATTAAGTGTAGGGTGGTTACTTGATTTTATTAATACTTTACTTTAAGTAAAAGCGCAATAGAAAAATAAAATCAGCTGCTTATCGTTTTTTTTTACTTGGTGGGGCGCTGCTTGGGTTTGTAATTATTTCTTATGTAATATCTATTTGGGCAGCATCCAGATGGCATCGGGCATATTCCAGATATATCTTTTCACTGATAAAAAGCTCAAAGAGATCCGGGTCAATCCTGTTATCATTTTTCATTGATTCAAGAATCTTCAGCGCCTGGGATATGGGCATTCCTTTTTTATAGGGTCTGCTGCCATCGGTTAGCGCTTCGAAGATATCCGCAATGGCTAAAATTCGCCCTGGTATTGGGAACTCATCACCTGAGAGGCTGTTTGGATAACCGCTGCCATTTGGACACTCATGATGTGAGCCGGCATATTTAGGCACATTCCTTAATGATTTTGGAAAGGGCAGGGAGTGCAACATCTTGATGGTTGCAGAGACATGATTGTTAATTACCTGCCGCTCTCTCTCATTGAGGGTTCCTCTTTGAATGCAGAGGTTCTTGATCTCGTCTTCTGAGAGCAGTGGTTGCTCATCACCCTGTTCATTTTGCCAGGTGTAGCTACCAATCTGTCGTATTCGGGCTTGATCTTCAGACCGCATAAATTCCCCGCCTGAATTATGTTTTCGCAGAAAGGCCTGGTCATCCGACAGTTGTGTCAATTGTTCTTTGCAGCGCATCTTATAAGATGGGATGTTGCTGTTATTACCCTGTTGTAATGCCTTGATAATCTGCTCCTGCATTATTATTTTTGCATCACGCTTTAGCACTTCTATGCGCCCACATATCGCATCGATACGATCTACTATGGTTTCTAATTTTGTAGATTTATCCATGACATGTTCAGGCGTTGTTATCTTTCCACAGTCATGTAGCCAACTGGCCACTTCCAGTTCATAGTAATGCTCTTCAGTGAGTGTGAACTCCTTAAATGCCCCGGCTTGAGTGCGGTCTGCTGCTTCGGCCAGCATCTTTGTCAGTAGTGGTACTCTTTTACAGTGGGAGCCGGTGTAGGGGGATTTTTCATCAATTGCTGCAGCGATCAGCTTTATAAAGGAGTTAAAGAGCTTTTTCTGCTCATCAATCAGCCGCCTGTTGGTTAATGCCATTGCGGCCTGAGAGGTAAGGGATTTGGCCAGATGTCGATCTGCCTCTGTAAAGGCGATGACTTTACCTGTCTCTTCACTCCTTGCATTGATGAGTTGCAGCACACCGATGACATCATCCTCATGGTTCCTCATGGGTATGGTTAGAAAGGAGCAGGAGTGGTAGTTGTTTTTTTTATCAAACTCATGTGTTCCTGAAAAATCAAACGCCTCTGTGGCATAGGCATCGGAGATAGCAATGGTCTTTTTCTGCAAAACAGCAGTGGTGACTATAAATCGGTCATTGGGTTGACCGTTCTCCTGATAAAGTGGAATAGGTTGTTGAGGAACGGGTGTGCCGGTGGTGCCGCCCATGGCGAAATTAAGCGAATCCGTCCGCATGATCTCTAGCTGAACCTCTTTCTTCTCTTTGGATACGCTATAGATGGAGCCGCCATCCGCCTGGGTGATTTTTTTTGCTCCCAGCAGAATCATCTCCAGCAGTCGCGGGGTATGCTGCTCTGCAGAGAGGGCTATGCCAATGGTATTCAGCTGTTCGATACGTGCCCAAAGCAGTTTATTGTTTTCAGCATTCACATCTGAAACCAGTGTTTGGAATGCTAAGAGTTGGCTTCTACAGCGTCTTTGAAGAGCTTTAATATCAGCTGAGGATAGTTGCGCACCACAGCCTCTTTTGTAGGCTTTTCTATAGCCACCAGGCAGGCTGCGGTTTTTGCCCGAACGGTTACAGAATGAGGTAGGTCGCAGAAATAGGCGCCTGGCTCAACAAAGTCCATCACCGGATGACCTGGGACTGGCTGGCCATCCTGCTCCCACTGCAGGTCACCCCAAATGAGCTGGTAGAGTCTATCAGCTGGCTCCCCCTGTGTAATAATTGCTTCGCCCGTTTTGACATCCACCTGTGCCACAGGCACAGCATTGGTTGCAACAATCTCCTTTAGCTCATCATTGGCTTCTTTGAGACGTGCAGAGAATTGTTGACAGAGAATCCGGGTAAAACTGGGGAATTTCTCAATAATAATTTCAAGGTGTGAGGGCTTGAGTTTAATTGCATAGGTTACCCCTGAACTTCGCACAGAGGCCGTTCTGGCACCTGCCCCCAGGTAGGACATCTCTCCGATAAAGCATGGATTGTCTTCCTCATTGTGATGGGTTGCAATGGCCTGCAGGCCTGCTGCCCCACTCTTTTGCTCAACGACAAAGGCACCACGTAGAATGGCATAGACTTCACTGCTCTCATCATCTTCACAAAAGAGATATTCACCATCTTCAAAGCGTAATAGATGAGAGTCGTGGCAGGCTTCCAGTAGTTTAGGGATCTCTGTCTCTGTCACATTGAGCTGTGAGATATCAAAGGGCTTGGGCATTATAGTCTCGCTTTTATTGCATCATTTTTAGGGCAGCATACACTGAGATTAAAGGGGACTTATCCTGAAGATTCAAGGTAAGAATGTACTATTGCCCCAAGAGTTATGCTGCTGGTGTAGTGCGACACATAAAAATATAAGGCTGAGGTGTGTTGTCAGTGAGTGCGCCATCTGTGCGCAATGTGTAATAAAAAAGGAGCTACGAATTCTCGCAGCTCCTTTTTTTGTTGGTGGGCCCGGTAGGACTCGAACCTACGACCAAGGGATTATGAGTCCCCTGCTCTAACCAACTGAGCTACAGGCCCTGATTTTTATGCTGGCGAATTATAGCAATTATTGATTATCAGAATCCAAAAAACTTCGCATGCGTTCAGAGCGTGAAGGGTGGCGGAGTTTGCGCAGAGCCTTTGCCTCAATCTGACGGATGCGTTCACGGGTTACATCAAACTGTTTGCCAACTTCTTCCAGGGTATGGTCGGTGTTCATGTCGATGCCAAAACGCATGCGTAGAACCTTTGCCTCGCGTGAGGTCAGGCTGGTGAGCATGTTTTGTGTTGCTTCTCGCAGACCTTCGACCGTGGCAGAATCCGCAGGGGAGACTACGCCTGAGTCTTCAATAAAGTCGCCGAGGTGGGAGTCTTCGTCGTCACCAATGGGGGTCTCCATCGAGATGGGTTCTTTGGCGATCTTCAGTACCTTGCGCACCTTGTCTTCTGGCATCTCCATGCGTTCTGACAGCTCTTCAGGTGTGGCTTCGCGCCCCATCTCCTGAAGCATCTGTCGGGAGATGCGGTTGAGTTTGTTGATGGTCTCGATCATGTGCACTGGGATGCGGATGGTGCGGGCCTGATCGGCAATGGAGCGGGTAATGGCCTGTCTGATCCACCAGGTTGCGTAGGTGGAGAATTTATAACCGCGCCGGTATTCGAATTTATCAACCGCTTTCATGAGGCCGATGTTGCCTTCCTGGATGAGATCCAGAAACTGTAGCCCACGGTTGGTGTATTTTTTAGCGATGGATATGACCAGTCGGAGGTTGGCCTCTACCATCTCTTTTTTGGCGCGCCGTGCTTTGGCTTCGCCGATAGACATGCGGCGGTTGGTCTCTTTGATCTCGCTGATGCTCAGGTGGCAATCTTTTTCCAATTCAAGCAGGCGCTTTTGGATCCGTTGAATCTCTCCAGCGTGCTCTTTTAGATTTTCAGAGTAGTTTTTGCCAGCATCTATTTGGGTTTGTAGCCAATCCAGGTTGGTCTCATTTTCAGGGAATGAGGTGATAAAGCTCTTGCGCGGCATCTTGGCTTGTGTGATGCACAGGTTCATTATTGTGCGCTCTTGGCTGCGGATGCGCGCAATGGTTTGACGAAGGGTGTTTACCAGGGTTTGGAATACGCGTGGGATAAGCTTGAATTCAAGGAAGGCAGCCGTTACTGCTTCGCCAGCCTGCTTTGTTGTATCGTGATTCCTGCCATTTTTCTCAAGGCTGGTGATCCATGCTTCGGTGAGCTTATGTAGCACTGCTGCTTTCTCGAGTGCTTCCTCAGGATCAGGGCCGGTATCGACCTCTTCTTCCTCGTCTGTCTCTTCTTTTGCGCCTGTCGTATTGGGGCGTGCAACCTCATCTGTTTCGTTTGGATCAACAAAGCCGCTGATGATGTCGGTGAGGCGGATATTGCCCTGTTTGAAGTCATCCAGCATTGAAAGCAATATGGCGACTGCGCCAGGGTACGTTGATACGGCAGCAGATACCTGTTTTAGGCCTTCTTCAATGCGTTTTGCAATTTTCAGCTCCCCTTCGCGGGTAAGCAGTTCTACGGTGCCCATTTCACGCATGTACATGCGTACGGGATCTGTAGTGCGACCGAATTCGCTATCAACGCTTGCCAGTGCTGCTGCTGCTGCTTCAGCGGCATCTTCGTCTGTTGTCGCTGCGGCCTGGGCCAGTGTCTGGTCGTCCACATCGGGTGCGCTTTCATGCCCCAGAATGCCCATGTCATTGATCATACGAACAATGTCTTCAATCTGGTCGGCTTCTACGATGCCAGGGGGTAGGTGGTCGTTGATCTCCGCATAGGTAAGGAAGCCTTGTTCCTTGCCTTTGGCGATCAATTGTTTTAGCTTTGATTGCTGCTCTTGTTGATCCATTTCCAACCTAGCGCCAACGGGCGAAATTAAGTAATAGAGTTTGCATAAACGAACCAGTTTAGCATGTGATGCCGAGCTATTCTAGGTTGGACTCTCTTTTTGTGCGGTTGTTCACGTAGTTGATTTGAGTGTCGCTTGTGTGGTGTATCACTTTCCTGGATATAGCTGGCGCAGGCGCTCTTTATATTGCGCTTCTGTGATGGTGCCTTGCCTGTACTGTTCCAGCAGTTGATCCTGTGACTGCTCTCCAAGCTGCTTTTGCAGGTGCATGAGTGCATCTTTGAATTCGCTGCTGCAATCATAGGTTGGCAGTTCAGTATTTGCCAGTCTGCTCAGATATTGCCCCTCCTTTCGACCGCGCCAGCGTTCAAAAAGTGCCCCCTTGTTGCTTGCGAGTGATGGGTTTTCCCGAATTGTGTGCAGCAGCTCGGCAAGCAGTCCGATACCTGGTTTATCGAGGGTTTCCCAGTTGGTTGGCAGGCCAGGCATTTGCGCCAGTTCGGGCTGCTTCAGCAGCAGGGTAATGGCCAGGCGCACCGGGGTCATGGGTTGAAGACTGTTCTGTCTCGCTCCAGGCTTTTGCGCCCTGTTTGTGGTGGTTGGCTGGTTGGTGACGTATCGGGCCTCCCGCCCGACCAGTTTGTTGAGGTGTTCATCCATCATCTCTTTAAAAGTGCCATGCGGGAGTTTGGCGATCAGTGGTTTTGCCAGTTCATTCAGCCTGGCGCGCCCATCCAGGCTGCTCATGTCGACCTGTTCAGAGAGCTTATCGAATAGGAATTGGGAGAGCGGTGTGGCGTTTTGGATGCGTTGCTCGAATGCGCTCTTCCCCTCTTTACGCACCAGTGTGTCAGGGTCTTCCCCGTCGGGGAGAAACAGGAAGCGTGCTTCGCGGCCTTCGCGTATCAGCGGCAGGGCTGTGTTGAGGGCTTTCCAGCCGGCATCCCGCCCGGCGCGATCACCATCGAAACAGAAGATGACCTCCGGTGTGGTTCTGAATATACGTTCCAGGTGATCTGGGGTGGTGGCGGTGCCTAGCGTTGCCACAGCATAACGGATGCCAAATTGTGCCAAAGCCACTACATCCATGTAGCCTTCGACAACCAGCAGCCGGGTTATCTTTTGCAGCGCCTTGTGTGCCTCATGCAGACCGTAGAGTTCGCGGCTTTTGTGAAAGATGGGGGTTTCGGGGGAGTTGAGATATTTTGGTTTTTCGTCCCCTAGAATGCGGCCACCAAACCCGACTGTTCTCCCGCGATGATCTCTGATGGGGAACATGATGCGGTCACGGAATCGGTCGTAGCACCTGTTTTCAGACTCCAGCGTCATGCCGCCTTCACGCAGTTGTTTCAGGGCTTGTGTATCTTTGCCTTGCTGCTTGATCAGGTTGTCCCAGCCGGGCGGGGCGTAACCGATATTAAAATCCTTGGCAATCTCACCACTGAGGCCCCGCTGCTTCAGATAAGTGATGGCGCGGTGAGCCTGTGGGTGACTCCGTAGTTGTGTGGTGTAGTAATGGGCGGCCTGTTCCAGGACCGCATAGAGTGGGCGACAGTCTGGCCCGGTGTTTTGGCCGCCTTCACGGGGCACCTCTACGCCGGCTTGATGGGCCAGCTCTTCAATGGCTTCAACGAAGCTCATGTTGTCGTAGTCCATCAAAAAGCCGATGGCTGACCCGTGGGCGCTGCACCCAAAGCAGTGATAGAACTGTTTGTCGCGACTTACGGTGAAGGAGGGGGTCTTTTCGTCGTGAAAAGGACAGCAGGCCTGGTAGTCTTTGCCGGCTTTTTTTAGGGGTATGCGTTGATTGACCAGATCGACAATGTCGACTCTGTTCAAGAGGTCATCAATAAAAGAGGAGGGTATTCTGCCAGCCATAGGACTCTTCTGACCCAGAGGCAGTGGTGCTAAATCCGGTTAGCTCCCAAGCTGCTGCTTGATCAGGGCGCTGACGGCACCCATGTCAGCGCGTCCCTGCATTTTTGGTTTAAGCTGTCCCATCACCTTGCCCATGTCGCGCATGGATTCAGCCCCACAGCTGGCGATTGCTTCAGTTACCATGCGGGTTATCTCATCATCGCTTAGGGGTTGTGGCAGGTACTCTTTCAGAACCTCTATCTCAAAGGCTTCCTGCTCGGCCAGCTCTGTGCGTCCGGCATTTTCGTATTGCGTTATGGAGTCCCGGCGCTGTTTGACCATCTTATCCAGGATGGCCAGTACCTGTGCGTCATCCACCTCGGTGCGGCTATCCACCTCTATCTGCTTGATAGCTGCCAGAATAAGTCGAATGGTGCCAAGCGTGCGCTTGTCGCCGCTCTTCATGGCGGTCTTCATGTCGCCCTGAATTTGTTGTTTCAGCATGGGTAGAGTAAAGCTTGTGAGGTGGCTAATCTAATGGATTAGTACTGACGTTCGAACCGGCGTGATTCGCGGGAAACCTTTTTTGCAAAGCGCTTTACAGCAGCGGCAGCTTTGCGTTTGCGCTCTGTGGTGGGCTTTTCGTAATGTTCACGGCGACGAACCTCGGCCAGGACTCCGGCTTTTTCACAGGAGCGCTTGAAACGGCGCATGGCGACTTCAAATGGTTCGTTCTCTTTAACACGTACGTTTGGCATTTTTTACCTCAAAAAATGAGCCCTTCATCGGGCAAAGGAAGGTTAAGAGCGGGGATTCTACTGGTTGTGGTCTTGCTTTGCAAAGGTTGTCGGATGAAATTTGTTGTTGACGCTCTGATGCCGTAAGCAACATCATTATATCAAGGTTATCTTTTGGATCTGATTATGCTTGTACTTGGTATTGAAACCTCATGTGATGAGACTGGCGTTGCCCTCTATGAGAGTGATGCCGGGCTGTTATCACATACGCTCTACAGCCAGATTGATATCCATGCTGATTATGGTGGAGTGGTGCCTGAATTGGCCTCGCGTGACCATGTGCGTAAAACCCTGCCGTTGATTGCTGAGGCACTTGCTGATGCAGGGATAAAGCGGGATCAGATTGAGGGGGTTGCCTACACTTCTGGGCCGGGTCTGGTGGGGGCGCTGCTGGTGGGTGCTGCTGTTGGGCGCAGTCTGGCCTGGGCCTTGGGGGTGCCTGCGGTGCCTGTGCACCATATGGAGGGGCATCTGCTTGCCCCGATGCTGGAGGAGGATTGCCCTGAATTTCCTTTTATTGCGCTGTTGGTTTCAGGTGGGCATACCCAGTTGGTGGAGGTCTCTGGCGTTGGGCACTACAGGCTACTGGGTGAGTCGCTGGATGATGCGGCAGGTGAGGCCTTTGATAAAACGGCAAAGATGCTGGGCTTGCCGTACCCCGGCGGCCCGGAGTTGGCCCGACTTGCAGAGCAGGGCGACTCTGGCCGTTTCCGTTTTCCACGTCCAATGACAGATCGTCCAGGTCTTGATTTCAGTTTTAGCGGGTTGAAGACCTTTGCGTTGAATACGCTGTATAAAGAGCTGCCGGATAACCATGCACTGGACGAGCAGCAGGTCAGGCAGACCAAGGCGGATATTGCGCGTGCCTTTGAAGATGCGGTGGTGGATACGCTGGTGATCAAGTGTCGCCGTGCAGTCAGGGAGATGGGCTGTAAAAGAGTGGTGCTTGCTGGGGGTGTCAGCGCCAATAAACGATTGCGGGAGAAGATTCAAGAGACACTGAAGAGAGAGGGTGGGCGGGCCTATTATCCCCGTCCTGAATTCTGTACGGATAATGGTGCCATGATTGCCTATGCGGGCTGGCAGCGCCTAAAAGCGGGGCAGTGTGATCCGTTGCGATTTAATGCGCAGCCGCGTTGGCAGCTGAGTGATCTTTCATGAAATATCCGGGTTAATCCGATATCTTCTCTTCATCACCTGTAATCAGTTTCTGGATATTGCTTAGATGTCTCCAGAACAGCAGTATCGTCATCACGACGGACATAACCGTTAAGGCAGTTGAGTCTGTAGCCAGCCAAATTATAACGGGTGCCAATGCCATGGAGACCAGGGCAGAGAGTGATGAGATCTTGATCACATAGGCCATAAACAGCCAGATGGCGGCTACTGATCCGCCAATCATCCAGCTCAAACCAAACTGCACCCCCAAAGCGGTAGCAACGCCTTTGCCGCCTTGAAAATGAAAAAAGACGGGGTAGAGATGTCCAAGAAAGGCCGCCATGGCAACCGCCGCCAATGTGCTGTTGTCCATCCCCATGAGATGGGCGATCAATACCGGGATGAAGCCTTTTAGCGTGTCGCCCAGCAGGGTGATGGCAGCTGGTTTTTTACCGCCAATGCGCAGCACATTGGTCGCTCCAGGGTTGTTTGATCCCTGGCTGCGCGGGTCTGGCAGCCTCATCAATCGACAGACAATGATGGCGCTGGAGATAGAGCCCAGCAGATAGGCGGCAATAATCAGTGTTATATCGAGCATCTTTTCCTGATTAATCGAGGATTATGGTTGTTTTAAGGCGAATTAAACGATTCTATTCTTTGCCGCACTGATTTACCATCCTCTCCATGAATCGGCAAAATCAGAGATATTAAAAGCATGGATATTGTGTTCTTACGTGGCTTGCGTGTTGATACGGTTATCGGCATCTACGACTGGGAGAGGCGTATTAAGCAAACTGTCGTATTGGATCTGGAGATGGCAACCGATGTACGCAAGGCAGCGGACACGGATGATATCAAGGATGCATTGGATTATAAGTCGGTCGCCAAGCGGGTTGAGACCTTTATCGGCGAGAGTGAATTCCAGCTGGTGGAGACCATGGCTGAGCGCTGCGCCCAGATTATCCGTGATGAATTCCATGTCCCCTGGCTGCGTCTGACACTCAACAAGGTCGGTGCGGTGCGCAGTGCAAATGATGTTGGCGTCATAATAGAGCGTGGCAGCCGCTGAGATGCCCCAAGTCTGGCTAAGTATTGGCAGCAATATTGATCGAGAGAGAAATATCTGCGGGGCTGTGAGGTCGTTACGGGAAGCTTTTGGCAAACTTGTGCTATCGAGTGTCTACGAGAGCAAGGCCGTCGGTTTTGCTGGAGATCCGTTCTACAACATGGTAATTGGCCTGGGAACAGACCTGCCGGTCAGAAGTCTAAACAGCTGCTTCCGCGATATTGAGAAAAAGCATGGACGAGTTCGGGGGGGTGAAAAATTTGCATCCCGAACGCTGGATATTGATCTGCTGCTCTATGGTGATGAGGTCGTAAATGGAGAGGGGATAGAGATCCCTCGAAACGAGATCACTCAATATGCCTTTGTGTTGCGGCCACTTGCTGAAGTAGCAGGAGGGATGAGGCACCCCGTGGATGGCCGTGCCTACCAGGAGCTATGGGCGGTGTTTGATTCAAGCCAGCAACAGCTGTGGCGGGTGAACCTGAACCTTGAGCCAGCTGCAGCAGGGTGAAGCGGGTTTGGTCCCAATCTTCAGATAGTGCTGAACTTTTCTGATATTAGCGTATACTTGACATTGATTTTAGCGCGTAACTTATTGCATATCATAGAAAATGACGCTGAATTATAAAAACTTTGCCAGTTGGGGCAGCTCTATTAGTCTGTTTAGCATGGGCAGATGGCCAGCTATCTTGCCGTGGCTGATGGTGGGGTTGCTATTCAGTGCTCCTACTTTTTCTGCCTCTACCAAGCTGAAGGATGGCACCGCGCTTGCTCAGCGTGTCTATGACCGGGCTGATGGGAAAGATGTAAGCACCCGTGCGGTGATGATCCTCACAGAGAAGGGCCACAGCCCCCGCCAGCGAAATCTGTTTACATTCGCCATGGATCATGGAAAGGGTGAAAGATGGTCGCTGACCCGCTTCACAAAACCGGCTGATATTGCGGGCACGGGTCTGCTGACAAAGGATTATCCGGGCGATAAGAGTGATCAGAAGCTCTATCTGCCCGCACTGGATAAGGTCAGGCGTATCGTATCATCACGTAAAGGCGGGCACTTTGTGGGCGCTGATCTCTACTATGAAGACCTTAGAGACAGGGAGGTGGATATGGATCATCATCGCCTGGCAGGAAAAGGCAAGGCTGGTGGCCAGGTGTGTGAGATATTGGTCAGCACGCCAGTTGACCCGAAAAATTCAGTCTATTCAAAACGGATAAGCTGGATTCATCCCAAAACCCTTATTCCACTCAGAGTTGATTATTACAAGAAAGGACGAAAAAAGCCGATCAAGCGGATGAGGGTGCGCAAGCTGAAAAAGATCCAGGGCTACTGGACAATTTTAGACAGCATTATGTATGACCTGAAAACAGGGCATAAAACAAGAATAGCCACCAAATCCATTAAATATGATCAAGGCCTGACTGGGGCACTGTTTTCTGACCAGGCACTGGCTGATGATTCACGAGAGAAGAGGTTCCGCCCTTAAACAGACTGGTTTGTGCTGTGTACCAGGAAGGAATAACCAATGAGATTGATATTCAATATATTGATTGCCCTGCTTGTTAGCGGCACGCTGTTTCCTGCCTTTGGAGAAGACTTGAATACAGTCGTAGTTGATGATCTGGATGAGCAAGAGCTAATTATTGGAAGTGATGTTGCATCTTATGAATCAGATAAAATCATTATGGAAGAAGATGGTGTGATAGCAGAGGAGGATACTGATATTGTATACAGTGATAATACCTCGTTACAAGGAGCAGTTTTTTCTGCAGGCCTGGATGAAGTTCAATTGGAAGCCGGGCACCTAACCAAATCGGGTGCTGAAGCCGATACAAGTAACTATTTGCATATGGCGTTCAGCGCCCGCTGGGATTCAGGATCAGCCTGGGAGGCACGGCTGGCAGGCAGGATTGATGGTTACTATCAGTCTGGCAGGCAAAGCCCGGATCGTACTCAGCTGGACTATGGTGAAAGCTTTATCCGCTATCGTGGTGAGGATGTCCGGTTTACTCTGGGTGCTCAAAAGATTATCTGGGGCAGGATTGATGAGTTGCCACCCACAGATCGAATGAGCGTTGTCGATCTCTCCCGCTTTAATCTTGATGATCACCCGGATCGGCGTCGTGCCGCCCCAGCCGTTCGACTGGAATATTTTAATGATGCCGATAAATTTGATGTGGTCTGGCTGCCGGATTTCAGGGCAGCAAAACTGCCAGACCGGAAGAGTATCTGGTCTATCGTCGATCAACAGAAAGGGGAGCTGCTAGGGATGGCGCCCACACCTGCAATGAGTGCACTTATCAAGGGGAGCCGTTTCACGGAGCAGACCCCGCACGGCGATGCAGGTGGAGGCGTACGCTACAGTCACAGTGAATCCGGCTTTGACTATGCGTTGACGGCGCAGCATGTCAGGCAGTCTATCCCCCATTACGAACTGGTCAGCCCTGGCCGATTCAAGGCGCGCTATCCACGCTCCTGGGTAGTTGGCGGTGATATGGGGTTCGAGGCGCTGGATGCCGCCTGGAGCTTCGAGGCGGCCTGGCTGAGTGATGTGCCCGTAACCAAAACAGATGTTAGCTACACCACCGTTGAAGGTCTCTCATGGGCAGCAGGCGTGGAGTTTTACCCTGGGGATGCAGACACACGTGTCAACCTGCAACTGATAGGCAGCAACCTTATTGATGCTCCCCGTATATTGGATCGCACAGAGATCTACACCCTGAATGGCGCAGTTGATATCCCGTTTGCGCATGAGCGCTGGCGCCTGAATACACGATTTTTTATTGGATTGGATAAGAAAGACATCTACATCAATCCTGAGCTTGCCTATATTGGTTGGGAGCCGCATGAAATCTATCTGGCAGCCCATTATTTCACGGGGTCAGCGGGTACTATGGGTGGTTATCATCAGAACCACTCCCTCTTAACACTTGGCTGGCGAGCCGAGTTCTAGCCTAAAGATCTTTCATTCATAATATGGAAGACGAAAACATACGCCGTGTAAAACTTGACCAATCACGCAAGCCTGTTGCGATTGTTCATGAAGGCGTGTTTGTCTATGCCAATCCAGCCTTTCTAAAGCGTCTTGGTTATAACAACTTTGAAGAGTTGGAAGCCATAACAGCGCTTGATTTGGTGGAGCCAACCTACCAAGACCTGTTTCGTTCCCACCTAAAGCGTGCAGAATCAATCCCGCATTTCGTGCCTGATTTTCCATCTGTCAAAATCTCTTTGTTAAAGGAGAATGGAATCCATATTGTTGCAATTGCACGTTCCCACCAAACAACCTTTGAAGGCGAAAAATGCATTCAAATTTCTCTGCGGACTAAAGAGGATGCCTCACTAAAAAACACCCTCTTAAATCTGCCGTGGAAGTTATATCTGAGTATCGTGTTTTTAGTGGTTTTTACGCTACTGCCTCCAGCGCTGTTAACACAGCTTAATATCAATAATGCACCGAAGGTTTTTATGCCGAAGGATGCGCCAGCGGTTATTGCTGATGATGCCCTGCGCGGATCCTTTCCCAGTGATCAAGTGGTCATCCTGCTTTTTGAAGGAGTGGCGTTGTTTTCTGATGGGTTTTTGCAGGCATTTGATGAGCTAGCTGAAAAGCTGCAATCCGACCCCAGAATAGATGATGTTATCTCAATCACTACACAGGATCATATTGCAGGTAATGATGAGGGTTTTTCGGCTGAACCATTAATTGATGCAAATAAGTTAGAAGAGTTACGCCCCAAGCAGCGGTTGCAGCATGTGCTTGGGGATCGTTTTGCAAAGGATCTTCTTGTTGCTGATGATGGTTCTGCGCTGGCGATGGTTATTGTGCCAGTGGTAGAAGAGAGCAGCATCCAGCGTCTACAGCTTGAAGAATCAATTCTTGCTGCCGTTGATCAATTTCGCCTGACTGGATATCTGAGCGCAGTATCTGGCCAGATTGCTGTTGATGTGGCGGAATTCCGATCAATGTTGCAGGATAACATAATTTTTATTCCGGCTAATGTTGTGATTGGGTTGTCATTGATCTGGTTATTATTTCGTCGCTGGCTAGCAGTTATTGTTGCCGGAGTGTCGATTGGAGTTGTTACCAGTTCTACAGTAGCTTTCTACGTTGTATTTGATAAGCCGTTCACGTTAATTTCGAGTATTGTACCTCCGCTGCTGTCAGCCCTTACGGTCGCGACATTGGTGCATCTATTCAATGCGTTGCACTATGCGTCAGAACGAGGGTTCGTTGGGCGAGATAGGGTTGAAAAAGCGTTGGCTGAAATTAGACGGCCAGCAATGTTCACAACCTTAACAACGGCCGCAGGTTTAGCATCACTCGCCACGAGCACCATCCCGCCTATAAGAGACTTTGGGCTCATTGCCGCAGGTGGTGTTGTGCTGATCTACATAGTAGTGATCGGTATTGTGCCCAACATATTTGCGAGTTGGGATTATATGCCGTGGCCAAAAAGCAAAGGCGGATTGCGGTGGATGGATGCAACTGTAAGGCGCTTGCTGCATATAGGGATGCGTTACCCCGTATGGGTTGTGGTAGGCATTTTAGGCCTTTTGGTGATGGGTATGCCACAGATATGGAACGTAAAAGTGGAATCCAATCTCCAGGAGTTCTTTTATGACGATCACCCGGTTAGGCAAGCGACAGATAAGATTGAGAAAAAATTATCTGGTACAACCTCATTGGAGGTTGTTTTTAATTCTCCTAACCGTGATGGCTTAAAAACGACCGAGAATCTTAAGCTGATTCGTGATTTTCAACGCTGGGTTGATGTGTTGCCAGAAGTAGATAATTCAACCTCACATGTTGATTTTATCGAGGAAATGAACTGGGCATTCAATTCTGAGGATGCCGCCTACCGGCGTATCCCGGATGATGAAAAGCTCATTAGCCAGTACCTGTTTGTCTATGATGGGGATGATATATATGATTTTGTTGATAGGGACTTTAAAACGTCACACGTTAATTTGAGTGTCAATGTTCATGGTGCAAATAAGATCAATCGGGTTATGGAGTTGCTAAGGGGCTATCTGGAAGAGTCTGTAGGCCAGAAACTCGACTGGAATATTGCAGGGCATGGGCGATTGTTTGCTGATCAAGTTGATCTTTTGGTGCGAGGGCAGGTTCTTAGTCTTTGGACTGCGCTAGGTCTTATCTTTCTTCTTATGCTAATTCTCTGGCGATCAGTCGGGGCGGCTTTATTGTGCATGATTCCAAACATGTCTCCGATCCTGCTTATATTTGTGATTATGGGTGCAGCAGGAATCTGGCTGGACATCGCTACCGTCCTAATCGCCGGCATTGCTGTAGGCATTGCTGTGGATGATACGATTCACGTGTATCATGGATTTATCCATCGTGTGAAACGTGGTAGTGCACCGGTAGCCGCACTGGTGAGGACATTCCGGCAAGCAGGACGTGCAGTCATGACTACCACCATTATTTTATGTGCCCAGTTTCTGATTCTCCTGGTATCACAGTTTGTTCCGACAACGCATTATGGGCTTCTGACTAGTGTTGGGCTTTGGGCGGCGCTACTCTTTGATTTATTGTTATTGCCGGCGCTGTTGATTCTCATCTATCGCAGGCCGTGATATGGTGGGTTTCCATGTATTCGCCTGGGCACAAGCAGGACAGGTCTGTCTGGCCGAGTAGCTTGCAGCGCCCAAAAAGGCTGCCGCCCTGAAATACTCACATGCCTGTGTTTCGGGATTTATGCCGCTGCCGGAGCACAGCAGCCTGGATGAAATACAATTAGTCTGTTTGCTGCCTTATAGCTTCGCAACCGGACAACAAAGACGATATTCAACATGGGACAATAGCTATGTTTAGAACCTGTATTACGCGTTCGCTATCAGTAAATGGAACACCAAGAGTGATTTGTCTGGCGATATTAGTGTTATTAATCGCCCTTCCTGGCTGTGGTAAGGTCGAGATGACGGACGTTGAGTATGTGGAGCGTGCTAAGGACTATCAGGATAAGGGTGATCTGAGGGCAAGTGTTATCGACTTAAAAAATGCCCTGAGGAAGAATCCGGAAAATCTGGAGGCACGTTGGCTGTTGGGGAGTATCTATGTTGAGCTAGGTAACGGACCTGCTGCGGAAAAGGAATTACAGCGTGCGCACGAACTAGGTGTGGTGCGAGAGTCCGTCATCGTGCCGCTGGCCAAGGCATTGCAGCTTCAGGGCAAGCAAAAGAAGCTGCTTGAGGATATTAAAGTTCTTGCTGGTTTGGCACCAGATGTGATGTCCGAGCTCTACTTTTTAAGAGGAAAGGCTTTTGTCGCTCTGGGTGACCTGGACCAAGCAAGTGCAGAATTTCAGTCTGCTTTGGATATTCAGCAGGACTCGACCTCCGCATGGCTGGGGCAAGGCCTGCTTGCCTTTATAAATCGACGTTGGGATGATGCAAATAAGTGGTCCTTAAAGGTACTAGAAGTCTCACCGACGTCAGATGAGGCACTTGCCTTGAGAGGGGACACTGCGCTGGCCCAAGGTGATTTCACTGCTGCAGTGAAGGCATATCAGTTAGCTGTCGATAATAGACCGGGAATACCTCAATATCGAGTAGCCCTCGCTATTGCGCAAATAAATACTGGCGAGCTTGATAAGGCCATTGGGCATCTCGATCTACTGTTAAAAATCAATCCGAATCACGTTACCAGCAATTATTTCCGTGCAGTGGCCGCCTACCAAAAGCGGGATTTCGATGCGGCACAACTTTTTGCGGAAAAGGTGCTTAACGTAGGGTCAGGTCATTTGCCGAGCCGCCTGATCGCTGGGGCCGCCAATTATCTCTTGGGTAATCTGGAAAAGCGAAAAGTCATATTCAGATCGTTGTTGCGGCGGCGCCGTCCTACGCGCCAGCGCGCAAGTTACTCGCCGCAACTCAGCTTAAGTTAGGATTAGTGCAGGATGCAGCGCTGAGCATGCGGGGTGTGGTCGCCCAATCTGAAAATGATACACAACTCCTGGAGATGATTGGTGCAGCGGCAGTACGAAGCGGCGATATTCGTTTAGGTCGTGAGTTCCTTGAGATGGTAGTCCGTCAGCAACCGGACCAGGGTGTGGCTAGAGCGCGGCTCGGGCTTGCCCAGGTGATGCTGGGCGAATGGGAGCGCGGAGTCGTTGAGCTGGCGCAAGCGATCAAGCTGGACTCGAAACTTGACGCAGCCGAAGTTATGCTGATCTTGAATTACATGCGTGTGGGTAAGTATGATGAGGCCCTGGATGCGGCAAAGCGTCTGCAGGAGAAATACCCCGAGAATTCTGATGGGTACACCCTCGCCGGTGCTGCCTATGCGGCAAAGGGCAAAGAGCCAGAAGCAAAGGCGGCATTTACCAATGCATTGGGTATCAAGCCCGGTGATCCGAATGCTAGCAGCAATCTGGCTGCTTTTGCGCTACGTGATGGCAATCGGGAGGAGGCGCGAAGGCTTTATAAACAAGTGCTAAAATACAATCCGGGGCATTTGCAGACACTGTTGAAGCTGGCTGATCTGGAGGTGCTATCAGGGAATCTTCAACAGGCCCTGGTGAGGCTAGAGGAGGCAGTGGGCAAAAACCCAGATGCCTTGCGACCCCGCGTATCGTTGGGCCAGGCCTATCTGGCAGAGGGCAAACTGGCAAAAGCTATTGCCGTTTCTGAACAGGGGTTGGAGCAGCACCTGGGTCATCCTGCCCTTTTGGAAATCATAGGTAGAGCGCAACTAGAGACGGGGCAACCAGCCAAGGCTATAGCATCTTTTCAAGCCGTGGTCAAGGCTCGGCCGAAAGAGGTTTCCCCCCATTACTTGCTAGCAAGGGCATATGAGCAGCTTGGCGATACGGTCCGTGCCAACCAAGGACTGGAAGCGGCTCTCAGGCTCGACCCTAGTCATGCCCCTTCCAGGTTTGCCCGCGCCGGTTTGCTGGCGCGGAGCGGCCAGCTGGAAGCTGCGAAGAGTTTATTAAAGGAATTGAAGAGAAGCCACCCGGAAGACCCTTCTGTTAGGGAGCTTGAAGGTAAGATTGCTTTGGCACAAGATCACCCGCAGGAGGCGGTTGAGCACTTCCAAGCGGCGCTGCAAAGACGTGATAATAACTTTTTAACTCTTCAGTTGGCGGTTGCACAATCGCGAGCAGGCGACAGAGAAGCCAGCTCTGCAACGCTTCAAAACTGGCTCAAGAAGCACCCAGACGACATCCTGACGCGAAGCACACTGGCTGATTCGCTGCTTGCATTTGGCCGGCTGGAGGAGGCAAAGCAGCAGTACGCTGAGATTGTGCGCCGTATGCCGGACAACGCCCTTGTCCGCAATAATCTTGCCTGGGTGTTGTTTAAGCTAGGGGCGGTAGATGAGGCCTTGCTCCATGCAGAGCGTGCACGGGAGCTGGCTCCTCAAGTGCCGCAGGTGATGGATACCTTCGGTGTCATTCTCCTGAACAAAGGGCAAGCCAAAGAGGCCGCAAACCTGTTCAGAAGGGCGGCAGAGAGGTCAACCAGTGATTTGGGTATCCGGTTTCATTTAGCCCAAGCGCTTGCCCGAAGTGGGGATGTGGTCGAGTCCAAAAAGCTTTTAAGGGAACTGCTCGATCAAGATCGGCAGTTCGATGGGCGCGATGAGGCTGAGGTCTTGTTGGGCGAACTCAACCGGTGATAAGCAACTGTTGTTGACGATGCGGCTTGTAATATACGCTAAAGTCGATTGTTCACCGCCACCTAGCGTAGTGTATTAAATTGATTACTGATATACTAGGGCCTTGCGTGCACGTCCAACTTTCACCAGAATTTCTTCAGCTGATTTTGTCCAAGCAAATGGCTTCTTATTTTAATTATGCACCTCTATAAATTGCATAATAACTTCCTCAAGTTCTTTTACTGATGTAAACACACCTCGGCGTAGCTGTTTTTCTGTTAGCAACCCAAAGAATCTTTCTACCAAATTCAGCCATGATGAGCTTGTTGGTATGAAGTGTAAATGGACCCGCTGATTTCGCTTCAACCATGCCTTTACTTTTGCATGCTTATGCGTTGCATAATTATCTACAATAAGGTGCAAATCTAATTCTTTAGAGGTCTGTTTTTCTACGGCCTTTAGAAAGGATAGAAATTCCTTATGTGTATGTCTTTTTTTGCATTCACCAATAACTTCACATGTTAGTGTATTTAAGGCTGCAAATAAAGTGCTTGTTCCATGTCTTTTATAATCATGGGTCATTGTTCCACAGCGCCCTGGTTTCATAGGTAATCCAGGTTGTGTCCTATCAAGTGCTTGAATAGAGCTCTTTTCATCAACACAAAATACAACTGCATTCTCAGGTGGAGAGATATACAGCCCTACAACATCATGCAGCTTTTCTTCACAAGCAGGATCATTGCTCACTTTAAATTGAACTGTTAAGTGCGGCTTTAGACCAACCTCTATCCAAACCCTATTCACAAATGAATGATTTATTCCCAGTACTTTTGCAAGGCTTCTGGTTGTCCAATGGGTTGCATCTTTTGGTTTGTCTTGTGTGGTTATTTTAATGACTTTTGAACGCAGCTTTGCTTGTGCTGCTGAATTCTTACCACCATGGTTAGATCCTCTTGGTAAATCTTTCTCTATTCCCAAGTATCCATTTTTTGCAAAGCGGTTGCGCCATCTACCTACCTTGTTGACATCAATATCCAGTGTTTCTGCAATCTTGTAGTTAGGCATGTCTTCTGCAGCAAGCAATATAATTTTTGATCGTTTGTGTATTCTCACCCAATCCTGCCACCGATTCTCAGGCAAAGCTGCCACCCATTCTCACTGAAAGCTGCCACTGATTCTCAGCAATCCTGCCACCCGCTAAGCGGGTGATATTTCGGAGCCTTTGACGCGGATAACTGAC
>JAJRZI010000041.1 GCA_024275295.1 Gammaproteobacteria bacterium
AAGGCCAGAAAAGGCCTTTTTAAATGAAAAAATGCCTAAAAACCGGACTTATACGGGCAAATTAAACTGTAATGATTATCAGTAACATCTATATCAATCGATTGGTGAATATTAAAGGTAATTATTCAGAGGTTCCTTAATGTCTATTCATGGCGGCTGATCCCATATCCCACATAGGCAGGAAGACACCCATAGCAAGCATCAGCACCATCACACCAACAAAAAACAGCAGGATGGGTTCTATGGAGCTGCTGAGGTTTTTAAGTTGATAATCCACTTGCCGGTCATAATAAGCACCAATCTCAGCAAACATTTCATCCAGCATGCCCGATTGCTCTCCCACTGAGATCATCTGCAATACCATTGAAGGGAATAAACCTACTGCCTCAGCACTTTTACTTAGGGATTCACCCCGCCCAATACTGTTACGGATACTCGCTACGCTTGCGGCAATATAAACATTATCTACCGCGCTCTCTACCGAGATCATACCCTAAGTAATGGGGACGCCCGCACGACCTACCATGGCAAAACAGTTGGCAAAACGAGAGATAAGCGCATAAAAAATAATCGTCCCTACCACCGGCAGACGCAATTTGTATTTATCCCACAGCGCACGGCCAGTCGCTGTAGCGACATATTTACGAAAACCAAATATACCTGCGCTAATAGCGGTCAATAGAAGCGGCCAATAGTTGGTAAAAAATTTTGATACACCCATTAATACAATCGTTTGTATTGGCAACGTTGCACCCATGCGGGAAAAGATGCTTTCAAAGCGAGGCAGCACAAAGATATTCATGACAAACATAGCAATGGTAATCGCTACGATTACAAACATGGGATAGCGCAACGCCGCCTTGATTTTGCTGCGGGTTTCCAGCTCCCGATCCAGAAATCGGGTAAGCTCACCAAAAACCTCTGACAGATTACCTGTAGTCTCACCTACCTGAATCATGCTGACATAAAGCTTGGGGAATACCTTTGGATGACATTTTATGGCGCTGGCCAGATCTGAACCCGTATCAAGACTCTCTGCCAGCTTACCTATAGTCTCCCTCAGAAGAAGATTATTGGTTGTATCCTGCAGACTGCCAAGGGACTGCATAATGGGTACACCCGCCCGCATCAATGTTTGCATTTGGCGGCTAAAAAAGACCAGCTCTACCAAGGGGACTGAGCGGGGTTGATTGAGGGATTTCAACAGATACCCTAGCCTGCCTCCTGCATCTTTCCCAGCCAACGCCGTAATTTTAACAGGCATAATATTATTGCCCATTAAGCGCTCTGCCACTGCATCTTCAGAAGGCGCTTCAATACGACCTTTTACCGTACCACCCTCCGCCTTGCGCCCTTGATATTGAAAGAGAGGCACAGGCTCTAACCGCTCATACCATAGGTTATACGCAACACCTCTTCAGCCGTCGTCTTCCCTTGAGCCGCCAGATGCAGGGCGCTTTGCTTGAGGGTGTAATAACCCTTGTCAATACCATGGTAGGTTTGTTGCTTCTTGACCACCCCAGCAATCTCTACAATATCACCACTGTGTACCGCTCTGAGGATCTCATCATCCATAACCAATAGCTCATAAACCCCCACACGTCCGCTATAGCCCTGGTTATTACAGAGGCTACAGCCCTTGCCTTTGTAGAATTTCATTTCATGGATGCGTTCACCAAACTCCTCTTCCAGCGCGGTACGCACACCCGGCTCCAGTGAATCTAGCACGATACATTTTTCACATATCTGACGCGCCAATCGTTGCGCTACAATCCCTCGCACAGTGGAGGCAATTAGAAAAGGTTCAGCCCCCATATCCATAAGACGGGAAAAGGTGGAGACCGCATCATTGGTGTGCAGACTGGATAGCACCAAGTGTCCAGTCAAGGCAGCGCGCAGCCCAATTTCGATGGTCTCACGGTCGCGCATTTCACCCACCAGAACGATGTCTGGATCCTGGCGCAAGATGGTGCGTAATACCCGGGAAAAGGTAAGATCAATCTTTGTATTGACCTGAACCTGATTGATCCCCTTAAGGCGATACTCTACCGGATCTTCCACTGTGATGATCTTGGTATCAGGCGAGTTAAGCGTGGAGAGTGCCGCATAGAGGGTGGTGGTTTTACCACTGCCTGTCGGGCCGGTTACAAAGATAACACCGTGCGGACTACGAACCACCTGGCGCAGCCGTTCTGCCATTGCTGGCGGCATACCCATTTGGTCAATCTCCATCAGTTTTGCAGATCGATGCAATAACCGCATTACAATAGACTCACCATATTGCACCGGCATGGTGGAGACGCGAACATCAAGACTTTTATCACGCATCTTTATATTAAAGCGGCCATCTTGAGGCAGCCGTTTTTCTGAGATATCCAGACCAGCCATTAGCTTTAACCGACTGGCTACTGGCTTGGCAATACGTTTTTCTGCCACCGTCTGTACACGCAGGATGCCATCAAGGCGGAAGCGAATGCGCAGTTCATCTTCATCTGGCTCGATATGGACATCCGAGGCATTCGCCTTAACCGCATCATCAAACATATGTTGCAACAGCTGCACAACCGGGGCATCAGAGATGCTTTCATCAACATCTTCATCCTCATCAGCGTCATGCTCAGAGAGTTCTTGGCCAAGGGCAGCGGCAAAGTCATTGATTTCGGTGGTATGCCTGTAGATGCTATCAAGGCTGGCATCCAGGTCTTCTTCTTTGACCAGGGTCAGCAGTACAGGGCAGTTCAGGGCTTCAACCAGTTCATCAAATGCGAAGATATTGGTTGGGTCATCCATGCCCACACGAAAGCCCTCCTCTACCGGCTCCAACAGAATGGCTCGACAGCGCCGCGCCACTTCTTCTGGGAGGTGCTGCACCAGCTCCTGATCAAGATCGAACTGACCCAGATCCACATAAGGGACACCCAGTTTTTTTGAGAGAAATTCCATTAGGTCATCTGATGCCAGAAAACCCAAATCCACCAAAGAGCGTCCAAGCCGGTGGCCAGTGCTCTCTTGTGCACTCAGCGCCTGCTGTAGTTGTTCTTCTGTAATCTTGTTATTTGTTACTAATAAATCACCCAAGCGAATTTTTTTTGATTTCTTCTTGTGCGCTACAGGCACTGCTTGCCTTTGCGTTTTGATATCAACAACTTTAGAGGAGTTCTCTATTTCCATACCCAGGGGGTCATCTCAGGTTAATTAGAATCCTAAATATTATCGGCTGGCATTAAAGAATATTGAGGTAACAAGGATTTATTAACCCGGCAACCTAAAAAGATCAGTTGGGCCTACGTGCATACACCCTGCTGATCTTTCCAAATTGAATAATTATGACCTCTTTAATGGATTAACCCTGGTCTCTTCAGCAGCCCGATCCATTCCCTGCAAACGCTTGAGTTTCTCTGCAATCTTTATCTCCAGTCCACGATCAACAGGTTCATAAAGAGAGAGTCCTTCCAACTCTTCTGGCAGATAGCTTTCACCTGCGGCATAAGCGCCTGGCTCATCATGTGCATACCGATACGCTTTACCATAACCCAACTCCTTCATCAGTTTTGTGGGGGCATTGCGCAGGTGGATGGGAATCTCCAGCGAGCCGGATGTCTTGGCCACACTCATCGCCTTTTTAAATGCGCTATAGACGGCATTGCTCTTGGGGGCACAGGCCAGATAGACCACCGCCTGGGCAATCGCCAATTCACCCTCAGGGCTGCCAAGGCGCTCCTGCGTCTCCCAGGCATTGAGGGCCAGGGTGAGTGCGCGGGGATCTGCATTGCCAATATCCTCGGAGGCCATACGCACCACCCGACGGGCGATATAGAGCGGGTCACAGCCACCATCCAACATGCGGGCAAACCAGTAGAGCGCAGCATCCGGGGCGCTGCCCCGCACCGACTTGTGCAGTGCAGAGATCTGGTCATAGAAGGCATCTCCACCCTTATCAAACCGGCGTACACCGCCTGCTGCCACCTCCTCTACCACGGCCCTGGAGATCACTTTGCTCTCTGAAAGGTCGGTGATAATTTCAAGTAGATTCAAGGCGCGGCGGGCATCACCATCGGCTGCTTCAGCAATCAGCTGTCGCAGACTGGATTCCAGTTGAAAACCCTCTCTGCCCAGTCCCCGCTCCTCATCTGCAAGCGCACTGTCCAGAATCTGTTCCAGATCCGCCACCTGCAATGATTTGAGGACATAGACCCTGGCTCGGGAGAGCAGCGCATTGTTAAGTTCAAACGAGGGGTTCTCGGTAGTGGCGCCAATAAAGACAAAGGTGCCATCCTCCACGTGCGGCAAGAAGGCATCCTGCTGCGCCTTGTTAAAGCGGTGTACCTCATCAATGAAGAGGATGGTGGGTCTGTTTTCCGTCTGGCGAACCGCTTTGGCCTGCTCAACGGCCTGGCGTATCTCCTTTACCCCGGCCAGCACCGCAGAGAGGCTCAGGAAACAGGCACCCGACCGGTGCGCAATCAATCTCGCAAGGGTCGTCTTGCCCGTCCCGGGCGGCCCCCAGAACACCATTGAGTGCAGATGATCCGTCTCAATGGCTTCATGCAGCGGCTTGCCTGCCGCAACAATCTGCTGCTGACCAAAAAATTCAGCCAGATTTTGTGGCCGCATCCGATCTGCCAGCGGGCGTGTTGAACACCCCTGTTCAGGGGTGGCAAACAGATCATCAGATGCCATGCATGCAATCCATCATGCTAATAGCTGCCATCACTATCAACATTTTCTGGCGGCTCAAACTCAAACAGCTTATCCGGCAGGGCCAGATTACGCTGAATATCATAGAACTGAAACCGCGTTACCTGACCAAACTGATCCGCCATCTCCATACGGCGCAGCTCTTTGCCCATAAAGGCCAGCAGGATGCGCACAAACTGGCTCTCTTTATCACGCGGGATCAGCTCCACCCAGGCCATGCCCTGGCTTTCGCCGATATCAATCACCTCAAAATTATCTTCAATAGGGCCGGTGTCACTCAACAATTGTGCCGGTGTGCCACTCAGCGCCTCCTCCTGCGGGCGGTGGTTGACCTGATCCAGGTCACTGTCATAGATCCAGATCCGCTC
Source organism: Gammaproteobacteria bacterium (assembly GCA_024275295.1). GTDB lineage: Bacteria > Pseudomonadota > Gammaproteobacteria > Chromatiales > Chromatiaceae > WFXD01. Next base: position 5,067 of record JAJRZI010000041.1, read on the forward strand.
ACCATCCGCCACGATCAGCTGCTCATAGGGTTCACTGTAATCCCAACGAAACTGCCCAGGACGGCGCAAATAGAACACCCCTTGAAAACGCTCAGCCGTATTATGGGACTGATCCAATACAGACTGCTCAAACTTGGCCTGCAACGTACCCAGATTATCAAGGAAGGCATGCAGATGGGCTGTCCCTGCCCCTGCCCATAACAGGCCGGCAAACAGCATAGAGATGATTCCAGCCAAAATAAATCTGATCAACAAATTGTTACCTCGCTCTATTTTCAAAAGGGACGAACGATTATAAATGCACAACCAACGCTATATCGATAAATATTACTTTCCACTATTTTGGAACTGATCGTATAGGCATAGTTCACTAAATTCTTGCCCGTTACTTCGTCAGCAACAAAAGACTTAGGGACTTAGAAAGAGTGGATCATGGGCTTGGATTAGGGTGTTCAATATGAACAGCTTCAATCCCTTCCAATACCTCTTCCGATAACTCTACATGAATGCTTTCGATGTTACTCTTCAGCTGCTCCAGGGTGGTGGCGCCGATAATGATACTGGTGAGAAAGGGGCGGCTATTCACATAGGCAAGCGCCATCTGTGCTGGATTCAACCCATGCGCCTGCGCCAAACTGACATACCTCTCTGTAGCCGCAATCGCCGCAGGCTTGCTGTAGCGGGTGTAGTGCGGAAACAGCGTGAGGCGCGAATCGGCAGGCCTGGCCCCAGCCAGATATTTACCTGAGAGCACCCCCATCCCTAAAGGTGAATAGGCCAATAGCCCGGTTGACTCCCGCCAGGATATTTCTGCCAGGCCTATCTCATAGCTACGATTAAGCAGGCTGTAGGGATTCTGCACACTGACCACACGGGGCAGCTGATGCAGTTCCGCCAACTGTAGGAATTGCATGACACCCCAAGGTGTCTCATTCGAGAGACCGATATGCCTTATCTTGCCCGCCTGCACCTGCTCATCCAGCATCTGCAAGGTCTCCAACAGCGGCGTGAAACGCTCATCATCCACCACCTCAAATCCCAATCGACCAAAGAAATTGCTCTTACGTTCCGGCCAATGCAATTGGTAGAGATCAAGATAATCGGTCTGCAAACGTTTCAGACTGGCATCCAATGCCGAGACAATATCCTGCCGATTGAATCGAGTACGGCCGTTACGGATATGCGGCCAGTCTTCGCTTGGACCAGCAACCTTGCTGGCAAGCACAATCTGCTCACGACTACCACGTGCATTAAGCCACTTGCCGATAATCTCTTCAGTGCGTCCATAGGTTTCGACCCTGGGTGGAACGGCATACAGCTCAGCGGTATCAAAAAAATTTACACCTTGAGAGAGCGCATAATCCATCTGCTCAAAGGCCTGCCCCCGGCTGTTTTGCTCACCCCAGGTCATGGTGCCAAGACAGATGACACTGACATCCACATCAGTATTGCCCAGCTTTCGGTATTTCATACCCCTGCCAACCCTTATTTAAACCTGAATTAATCACCCACCGGCGGCGGTGCCAGCACTTCCCGGTTGCCGTTGCTTTCAGCAGGGGTGACGATGCCAATCCGCTCCATCTCTTCAATCATGCGGGCGGCCCGGTTGTAGCCGATTTTCAGTCGGCGCTGTACGCCGGATATGGAGGCGCGGCGGGTCTCTGTCACTATTCTGACGGCTTCATCAAACAGGGCGTCGGTATCTTCCGTATCACCACTCACATCGGAGGCAAGGCCGGGGATCTCTTCTGTCTGCTCCTGCACAATCTCATCGATGTAATCGGGCTGGCCTATCTTTTTCAGATGATCGACTACACGGTGAACCTCATCATCGCTGACGAAGGCACCGTGGATGCGTTGCGGGATGCTGCTACCGGGCGGCAGGTAGAGCATGTCGCCGTTGCCCAGCAGGTGTTCGGCACCCATCTGATCGAGAATGGTGCGCGAATCAATCCGGGAGGAGACCTGAAATGCCACGCGGGTTGGGATGTTGGCCTTGATCAGGCCGGTAATCACATCCACTGAGGGGCGCTGCGTTGCAAGCAGCAGATGGATGCCTGAGGCACGCGCCTTTTGCGCCAGACGGGCAATCAGCTGCTCTACCTTTTTGCCCACAACCATCATCATATCCGCCAGCTCGTCGATGATGACGACGATAACAGGCATCTCCTGCAGGATGGGGATGTGGGTGCTGTCCTGCCCCGGTTCCAGCGTGAAGATAGGATCACGCAGTGGTTCTCCCGCCTTCTCTGCCTCCTGCACCTTGCGGTTATAACCGGCAAGGTTACGCACGCCCAGGGCAGACATCAGGCGGTAGCGCCGTTCCATCTCGCCGACAGACCAGCGTAGCGCATTGGCGGCCTCTGTCATGTCCGTCACTACAGGGGTCAGCAGGTGCGGAATGCCTTCGTAGACCGACAGCTCCAGCATCTTTGGGTCGATCATGATCAGCCGGACATCCTTCGGGCTGGCTTTGTAGAGCAGGCTCAGGATCATGGCATTGACCGCTACCGATTTACCCGAACCCGTGGTGCCGGCAATCAGGGCATGCGGCATCTTGGCCAGATCAGCTACCGCCGGGTTGCCGGAGATGTCCTTACCCAGCGCCAATGTCAGCATTGAGCGTGATCTGTCATAAGCCTCAGAGTGCAGCACCTCACTCAGATAGACCATCTCCCGCTGCTCATTGGGGATCTCCAACCCCACCACCGGCTTGCCGGGAATGACCTCTACCACTCGCACACTGATGGTTGAGAGCGCACGGGCAAGATCTTTAGCCAGCCCTGTGATCTTTGCCGCCTTGGTGCCAGGTGCCAGCTGCAGCTCAAACAGAGTCACAACCGGGCCAGGCAGGACGGCCACAACCTCTACCGCTACCCCGAAATCCTTAAGCTTGAGTTCCACCTGACGCGATAGCGCCTCAAGCGCCTCTTTTGAGTAGCCGTAGCCGCTTGATTTGGCCGGATCCAACAATGCCAGCGGCGGGAGCTCAGAATCAGGCAGAGTATCAAACAGCGGCACCTGTCGCTCCTTCTCCACCCGAGCGCTGGGTTTTATCTCCTGGATCACGGGTTCAATGCGAACCGGCGTGCGTGTCTCTGCTCTCTTTTTATCTTCTTTAACCCGTTCTGAACGTTTGCGTTTGGCCTCTCGCCCCGCTTGCACTTCAGCTGAACGCCATTTGAATTTCATCAGCCAGGCAAAAAACCTCAACGTCACACCACCCAGCAGATCCATCACCTGCAACCAGGAGACGCCGGTAAAGAGGGTAAAACCACCGAGGAACAGCGCCAATAGCAGCAGTGTGCTGCCGATTTGGCTGAATATGCCAACCAACTCTGTTTGCAAAAATGCCCCTAATATTCCACCACTCCCCGCGCCAACGGGCATTGTCACACTGAATTGGGAGACATACATGGCCGCCAGGGCGCAGCCGGAACTCAGGGTGATCAGAAATCCCAGCCAACGGAAGGCAATCAGATGAATATTGACCGCATCATCTGTTGTGCGCTCTTTTATGATCAGCCAGCCGCTCCACCCCACCATGATGGGGAAGAGATAGGCCAGAAAGCCAAAGAGATAGAGAAAGACATCCGCCAGCCAGGCACCCACAGGGCCACCGGAATTCTGCACATATTCACGCTGGCCGGTGAATGACCAACCGGGATCATCCGGCGAATAGCTCAGCAGTGAGACAAGAAAATAGGATGCAACAGCAACCAACAGCAGCACCGCACCTTCACGCAGACGTTTGCTCATGTTGGAAGTGGGCGACACATCCGTCACCCCCCGTTGTTTGGCTTGAGCCACTAATACGCTCTCCTGACAGATAGGTAATATCAAACATGAGAGCTTACCTTATTTGGGCATGCAATTGTCAGGCAGCGAGACAAATCTCAGCCATTGAGCGCCGGGTGAACCACCTCACCAGCACGCACATTGATCCCTTTTTGCAGTGCAGGGTTTGATCCCCAGTCACCCGATGCCAGTTGCAATACATAGGGTATCAGACTGGCAGATAGCGCCAGTGAGGCACTGCGCGGCACAGCACCCGGCATATTGGTCACACCAAAATGGGTAACGCCGGAGACCGTAAAGGTTGGATTCTCATAGGTGGTGGGTCTGATGGTCTCAATGCAGCCACCCTGATCAATTGAGATATCGATGATCACACTGCCCGGTTCCATAGCCGCCACCTGCTCTGCCGAGACAAGATGTGGCGTACGCGCACCCGTCACCAAAACCGCACCAATCAATAGATCGGCCCGCCGCACCGCTTCATCGATCTGCTGGGCATAGGCATAGAGCGCCGTCACATTTGGGCCAAGTTCACGCATGGCAGCCAGTTGGTGCCGCTCTCTACCAAATACGGTGACATCAGCGCCCAACCCTGCCGCAACCGCAGCTGCATTGCCACCCGCATTACCAGACCCCAGGATGACCCCTCTGCCCCGTTCAGCCGCAGGAAGCCCACCCAGCAGTATCCCTTTCCCCCCCTGTGGGCGGTGCAGCAAGGTGGTGCCAATCTGTACCGAGAGGCGCCCGGCAATATCACTCATCGGCGCCAGCAGCGGCAAGCCGTGCGCTGTTTCAACCGTCTCAAAGGCCACTGCAGTAAGGCCGATCTTTTGCAGCCGTTGCATCAGGGCCGGTTCTGCAGCCAGATGCAGAAATGAGAAGAGCAGATGATCCTCTCGCAGCAGATCAAGCTCTGGGCCGACCGGCTCTTTCACCTTGACCACCAGCTCAGCCCGCCTGTACAGCGCCTCTGCATCCGGCAGGATCTTAACGCCAACAGCACTATAGACTTCATCAGAGAAGCCACTGGCCTCACCGCCCCCCTGTTCCAGAAAGACCTGGTGGCCTGCATGGATCAACTCACCACAGGCTTGAGGCACCAATCCAACCCGCCCCTCAAGGGGTTTTATTTCACGTGGAATTCCAACCAGCATCTTGGCTCCTTTACCCATCAGGTAACATTACGTACTATTCAGTTCGCATTTAAAGAATTCAGTTTCCATCCTGCAATGCATTGAAACGGCTTGCGCCACCCATGGCGTTTATATTGAGTATAGACAGTCGGTTGCAGATGGCAGGATGGAACAAATAGCCAGGAGTGATTATATATGAGTGAAGCAAAACATTGCCGACTACTGATTCTCGGCTCAGGCCCTGCAGGCTATACCGCAGCGGTATATGCCGCACGCGCCAATCTGAACCCGGTACTGATCACCGGCATTGAACAGGGTGGCCAACTCATGACCACCACTGAAGTGGACAACTGGCCGGGTGACAATGAGGGCGTGATGGGGCCGGATCTGATGTCGCGCATGCAAAAACATGCCGAACGCTTCAATACCGAAATCATCTTTGACCACATCAATAAAGCGGAGCTTACTGAACGTCCATTCAAATTGACGGGCGATTCAGGCACCTATACCTGCGATGCACTGATCATCTGCACAGGTGCCTCAGCGCAATATCTGGGCCTCCCCTCGGAGGATGAGTTTAAAGGTCGCGGCGTATCAGCCTGCGCCACCTGTGACGGTTTTTTCTACCGTGATAAAAAAGTGGCAGTGATTGGTGGTGGCAGCACCGCCGTGGAAGAGGCACTCTACCTCTCACACATCGCCTCTGAGGTTGTGGTCGTGCATCGTCGGGATCAGTTCCGCGCAGAGAAGATCCTCTCTGACCAGCTGATCCAAAAATCAAAAACCGGCAATGTCACGATCGAATGGGACAGTGTTCTGGACACGGTGCTGGGTGATCAGAGCGGCGTTACCGGCATGCGCATCAAAAATGTAAAGGATAACTCCACCAAGGATATTGAACTAATGGGCGTCTTTGTCGCTATCGGCCACAAACCAAATACCGACCTCTTCACCGGCCAGCTGGATATGGACAATGGCTACCTGAGGGTGGAGGGCGGGCAAAAAGGCAATGCCAGTCAGACCAACATTCCCGGTGTATTTGCTGCAGGTGATGTGCAGGATCAGATCTACCGGCAGGCGATCACCTCTGCCGGAGCCGGTTGCATGGCAGCGCTGGATGCAGAACGCTTTTTGGATGCACTGGATGCAGAAGTTAATTAAAAAAAAGCCCCTCATCACAAAAGTATTCTGTGATGAGGGACAACTTCAGCTGTATAAATGATCAGCTACATAAATCCATAAAATCAGTGGGATTGATGTTCCACTTACCTGGCTCTACTGCACCCACTATTTTAACAATCTCTTTTCCACGCTGATCTGAAAGATTTACATCCCGTGGCGTAATAAACCGGCGTTTTGTTGAATCAAAAACCACTCGGATAACCGGATAAAGCAGGCCTTTCTCCCCTTGCTCAATCACAGTAGCGAACAGCCCATTGGATAAGGCAACAAGTGAGCCAATAGGGTAAATCCCAACACAATGGATAAATTGCTGAACGAGTTCCTGGTTAAATTCACCACCAAGGGCAACAAGTTTTTTCAATGCAGCATTCGGGGAGATACCGGAGCAATAAACCCGGCTAACCGTTAGCGCATCATATACATCAACAATTGCTGCCATCTGCCCATAGAGTGAAATATCATCTCCTGTTTTGCCTGCGGGATACCCGGACCCATCAAAACGTTCGTGATGTTCAGTTACAATCTGCATCACAGTTTCTGAGATATTTGGCGTGTTTTCCAAGATATCCTTGCCCTGTAAAACATGCTTACGCACAATGGCAAACTCATCCTCCGTCAACTTACCGGGCTTAGAAAGAATTTGCGCTGGAGTTGCCGCCTTACCAATATCCATAAGCAACCCGCCTATACCAAGTTGTATAAGCTCACTCTCACTCAACGCAAGACTTTCACCAAAAGCCACCAGTAGTATTGACACACCGACTGCATGCTCAAAAGTATATTTATCAAGCTCTCTGATACGCATAAGCCCAAGCAACGTATCCTTATCACCTAGCGCAGAAAAAACGATATTCGCAATAACAGGCTCAATATGATCCAGCGCTATCAACTTACCAAGTCGGGCATCCTCCATAATATTTGATACCACGCAGGTTGCATCCTGCTTCACCTGGGTGACATTTGGAAGCTCATTAACGGGTAGTTTTTCACTGGGATCTTTGCTGGTATCTGGATGCAGAGATTTAATATCATCACGCTCATCAACCTCTACCACTACGGCAATCCCTTCTACGTCAACTCCCTTTTCCGTATCAATATAGAATTCCCGAATTCCAGCTTTTTTGATTTCGTGTATTTGACCTTGCTTTACAATTTTAAACTGATTAACCGTAAATGGATGTCGCATCCAACTGCAATCAAGGTCATGCACATACATCCCAATCCTGACTTTTCTAATAGGAATTTTTTTGATCATAAGAAGACTTGTTGCTTACCTCTATATCAACAATCACAGAGCATCAGTTGCAACGCCCTATATAGTTATATATTAGTCATCATATCAATTATTTTTCACGCAAATACCGTAGCATTTATCTATGTTAATAAGACTTTAACCAAAACTGTTTACCGCTATACTTTATACATATTAACAATTTATTACCACCCGACAACCCGCTTAATACTGGAGTTATTTACTGTACTAATAACCAGTTAACAGTTCTGCCGACTCCAATAGTTTATTGCTCTCTATTTGGAGAGTTTAAAATCATCCAATATGCTAAATAACGCGGGCACTACCAGCAGCACCAACAGGGTGGTGGCAAGCAGTCCAAAGATGATACTCACTGCCAGCGGGATAAGGATTTGAGCCTGCATGCTCTTTTCCAGCAGCAGCGGAAACAGACCGGCAATGGTGGTGATGGAGGTAAGCAACACCGCACGAAAACGCGACCTGCTGGCAATCTTTGCTGCCTCAATCGTGTTATGCCCTTTGCGCACCTGCTGCTTTAGAAACTCCACCAGCAGGATAGAGTCATTCACTACAATGCCCGCCAGCGAGGTAAACCCGATAATGCCCGGCATGGAGAGCGCAACCCCCATCAACAGATGTCCCCAGATAACACCGATAAGTGATAGCGGAATGACAAACATCACCACCAGCGGTTCAAGATAGCTGCGAAATTGAAAGCTGAGCAAAACAAAGATACAGACCAGTCCAATCACAACGCTGCGGATCATGGATGAACCCGTCATGTTCGACTCTTTGGATTGGCCTTCAATCCCAATCTGTACACCAGGGTAACGCTGCTGCAGCTCCGGCAGAAAAAATTGCTGGGTGTGATTGACCAGCTCCTGGGCATTGGCGATGCGGGAGTCCAGATCACCCGTGACAGTCACCGTGCGCACACCATCCACCCGTTTGATGCGCGAGAAGCCCCGGTCAGATTCAATATAGACCAACGTACTCAACGGTATCTGATCACCCTTGGCCGTGACGATTCGAAACGTCTCCAGATCCGTCAGCGTGGATTGGTCACTTTGCGCCAGCCTGACATCGACCTCATAGGCCTCGCCCTCTACCAGAATCTCACTGGCGGTGACGCCAAAGAAGGCCGCGCGCAGTTGATTGGCGATGGTCGTGGCATCCAGCCCCAGCGCCAGCGTCCCTTCACGTAGACGCATACGCAGTTCAGGCTTGCCAGGGCGCAGGTCATCAGATAGATCAAACACGCCCTGGTAGCGTCCCAGCCACCCTTGCAGCGCGAGCGAGGCCTGTTTCAGCTGCTCCAGGCTGGAGCCTTTAAGGCGCATCTCCAGTGGAATGCCACCCGGCCCAATCACCGGCTCCTTGTAGTTAAGCGCGATCAGATCCGGGATCTCACCCACACTGTTGCGCCAGTGATTGATGATGTCATCCAACCGCCCCCAACGCTCCTCTGCCGTGATCAGATCTGCCGTTACCGTGGCAAGATGCGGCCCGGACTCACCGGCATCCTGGTTGGTGCTGTAGCGCACCTGGATATTCTGAACCAACCTTCGCCCATCCGGTTGATAGGGCGAGAAGCGATCATCCACCACTTTGAGGCCATCGGTGATACGCTGCACCCCCGACTCAGTACGCCACAGCGGCGTACCCTGAGGCAGCAGGACACGCGCCTCAATAATGTCACCCTCGATATGGGGAAAGACCTGGTACTTGAGCTTGCCACTGATCACCATGCCCATGCTTAACAGGAAGAGCGCAATGACGCTTCCAACAAACCAGTAGCGCTGGCGCACAGCCCAGTCAACCGCCCGGCCAAGGATGTGCTGGCGAAAGTGCTCCAGCTGCTCATCAAATCGCTGGCGAAAACGGCTGACCTTTTTTTCCTGATGCTGCAACGAATGCGCGAGGTGATAGGGCAGGATCATGAAGGCCTCAATCAGACTCACCGCCAGCACCAGGCAGAGCACCATCGGGATAAACTTCAGCACACTGCCCATATGGCCCGAGAGAAAGGCCAAGGGGCCAAACACCGCCACTGTGGTTAGAAATGAGGAGATCACGCCTGGTGCAACCTGCCGGGTACCATTAATCGCCGCCTGCACGGGCGGCTTCCCTCTGCGCAGGTGGGCTGCAATATTTTCGGAGATAACAATGGCATCGTCCATCAGCAGACCGATGGCGATGAGCAGTGCCACCATCGTGATCATATTGATGGTCAGCCCCAGCATGCCCATGATAAAGAGCGCACCCAGGAAAGAGACGGGCAGACCCATGGCCACCCAGAAGGCAAAACGCAGCTGGAAGAAGAGCCACATGGTGAGAAAGACCAGAATCAGCCCCTGGCCGCCATTTCTCAACAATAGATTGAGACGGTCACTCACGATAGATGAACGATCCTGGGTCACAGTAAACTCCACGCCAGGAGGGGCGCGCTGCCGTTCAGCCGCAAGGAACCGGCTGACCGCCGCCATCACCACCAGCGAGTCCTGCTGCTTGGTTTTGATCACCTGCAATACCGCAGCACGATGGCCATTGAACAGGGTCTTCTGCTCATCCAGCTCAAAGCGGTCGCTGATCCGGGCGATATCACCCAGTCGGATCTCCGCCCCACTGTTGGCGCTGACCACCACCAGATCTGCCAGCTCCTCCGGTGAACGACGCAGATCTGCAAAGCGTAGCAACAGATCCTGATCATGCGTCTGTAGGGTTCCAGCGGGCAGGTCAATGCCTTGCCGCTTCACAGCATTGGCTACATCCGACATGCTCACCCCATAGCCACGCAACGCTTGTGCCGAAACCTCAATGCGCAGCTGATGGTCAGAAAAACCCAACACCTCAATCTGTGAGATCTCAGGCATCTGCTGCATGCGCTGCTTGATCTGCTCGGCATAGGCCTTCAGATCGCTGACCGTCATCGGCCCGGTGACCGCCACCGCAACCACCTTGTCGGTTCGCCCCAGCTCATTGATGACCGGCAGCTCCACCTGCGCAGGGAGATCATCAATAGCCTCAATCTCGCTCTTCACCTCATCCATAAAGCGGGCCATATCATAACCATCAATCATCTCAACCACGACGCTGCCCAGCCCCTCCCTGGCGACACAGACCACCTCCTCCACCTCGCTGATGCTATCCAGCGCATCCTCTACCCGCTGGCAGATGGCCTCTTCCACATCCTCCGCGCTGGCGCCGGGATAGGCGAGTCGGATATCCAGCTTCTGTGCAGCAAAATCGGGGAAGGTTTCACGCCGCAGCTCCGGCAGGGCGCTCAGGCCGATAATGACCATCAGGGCCATCAGCAGATTGGCTGCCGTAGAGTGACGGGCAAAGAATTCGATCATCCTAGAATCCTCAGTTGGACGACCTGCATAGTGGTTCTGAGTGTTTGGCTGGCGTAGCAAAAAAATGAGTTAATGGCTTGATCCTTAATGAGTTTTTTTGCATAGTCAGGCAGACACTCAGGGCCGCTAGGCGGGTCGTAGCGCTTTCACCCTGCAGATGAACTGCGGCGCAATTAATAATATCAATGATTTCATTGTGTTATGCATGCCTACAAGCGGTCAACTGAGGATTCTAGGATCATGGGGCCGCGCTGGCCTGCTGTTTGAGTCGTGCCAACGCCTGCTGATCCTCCTGCGGTTGCAGCAGCATCCCTTCAATGGCAGGCACCAGATCGGAGAGCACCACCTGCTCACCCGGCTCCAGCCCTGAGCCAATCACCGCAAACCCCGGTTGCAGAAGGGAGAGAGTGACAGCACTAACAACCAGGCGGTTATCCGTATTGACGATATAGATACGCCCTTGATGCAGCGCAGAACGCGGCACAATCAAACGGTTACTGAGGGGTTTGCCCTGCAATGTGACCTCAACAAACAGCCCCTTCACCAGCGGTGGGCGCTCACCGGGGCGCATCCCGGCATAGGGGGCATCCACTTCAATGATGACCCCCACCGTGCGGGTCTTGGGATCCAGCGTATCACTCATTCGGGCAAAACGGCCCTGCCAGCTGGCACTGACAACACCCTCTTTCAGATCAACCCTGGCAGCAAGCCCCAGCCTGCTGTGCAGCGCCGGTGAGGGCGTATTGAGCAGATCAACCGGCCCATCTGCATGCAGTACACCACGCATCTGCTCGATGGGGATCGGAACCTCTATCTCGGCCAGTTGCAGATCATCCGCCGCCATCAGGTCTTCACCCTCCCGCACATACTGATCCTGCTCCACATGCACCGCAGCGATACGCCCCGCAAAGGGTAGTCGAATCTCGGTATTGGCCAGATCTCGCTGTGCCGCACTGAGCTGGGCAGCCTGCCGCGCCAACTGGGCACGCAGCAGGGCACCTTGGCTTGGCACCAGATTCAGGGTATTGCGCTGAGCCTGAACCGCCTGCTGCTGCATCAGCAGGGCGCGCTCCTGATCCTCCACCTTTGAACGGCTGATGCTGCCATCATGCACCAGGCGTTTTTGGCGCTTCAACTCCTTCTCGCTTAAAGTCAGGGCCTGCTCTTCTATCACCAGCGACTTGCGGGTATTGGCCTCACGTGCATTCAACTCTTCAAGCTGTGCTTTGGTGGCTGCAATATCAGCCTCACTCTGGGCAATGGCCAGTTGATAATCGGCTGGATCAATCTGCAGCAGCAGGCTACCCGCCTCGAGAATGGCGCCTTTTTTAAGCTCGGGGTGTTTTTGCAGGATCTTGCCTTTGACCTGGGCGACCGCCTCCCAAACCTTGGCCGGTCTGACGCTGCCATACCCTATCGCCTGTGGCATCACGGTCGTCTCAAACGCCGTCATCACACGCACCAGACGAGGTTGCTCTTTGGCAGTCGCCTGTAGGGGTTCACTCTGATTTTGCTTAAGTAGGGCCAAGGCGGCAAGCCCCGCAAGGATGGGCAGCAGAATCACCCATTTATTCGGTGTTTCAATGGCCACGGCAGCTCCCTGAATGGTGCAGCTTCGAGGTTTATGGCTTGGGCAGTGTTACACCTTGCTGACCCTGATACTTCCCAGCACGGTCACCGTATGAGGTATCACACACCTCGTCTGATTCAAAAAAGAGGATCTGCGCCACACCCTCATTCGCATAGATCTTGGCAGGCAGCGGGGTGGTATTGGAGAACTCCAGCGTCACATGCCCTTCCCACTCCGGCTCCAGCGGGGTGACATTGACGATGATGCCGCAGCGGGCATAGGTGGATTTACCCAGACAGACAACCAGCACATTGCGCGGAATACGCAGATACTCAACCGTACGCGCCAGGGCAAAGGAGTTGGGGGGGATAATGCAGACATCAGACTTCACATCGACAAAGCTGTTGTCATCGAAATTTTTGGGATCCACTACCGCTGAGTTGATATTGGTGAAGATCTTAAACTCATCAGCACAACGGACATCATAACCATAGCTTGAGGTGCCATACGAGATCACACGACCATTTTCTCCTTCCCTGATCTGGCCGGGCACAAAGGGTTCAATCATGTTCTGTTGTTCCGCCATGCGGCGAATCCACTTATCTGACTTAATACTCATATTCTTGATCTGCTGGTTGGGGACAGAATGGGGCGCATTTTACATGATTCCATAAGTGGATGGAGCCGTGGCCGCCGCCAAAACCAAAAAAGGCGCAGCTTATATAGCATAAGCTGCGCCTTTATCTAAGTTTTGCCTCTATTATTCAATAACAATATTTGGGAACTTGTCCGCATAGTCTTTGGCTGTGAGTGAGAGCTTGGCCGCTGTCTTGCGGGCAATCTCACGATAGAGCATGGCGATATTTGAATCCGGCTCAGCGGCTACGGTAGGCACGCCGCCGTCGGTCTCTTCCCGGATGCGGATATCCAGCGGCAGACAGCCCAACAGATCAATACCGTACTCTTTGGCCATCTCGGCACCACCATCTTTACCAAAGATGTGCTCTTCATGTCCGCAGTTGGAACAGATGTGGGTGCTCATATTTTCCACAACACCCAGCACAGGTATCTCGACCTTCTCAAACATCTTCAGACCTTTGCGAGCATCCAGCAGCGCGATGTCTTGTGGAGTGGTAACAATGATTGCACCGGATACAGGAACCTTCTGCGCCAGGGTCAGCTGGGTATCGCCGGTGCCAGGTGGCAGGTCAATGACCAGGTAATCCAGCTCTTTCCAGTTGGTGTCATTCAGCAGCTGCTCCAGAGCCTGGGTCACCATAGGGCCACGCCAGATCATGGCGGTATCCTCTTCAATCAGGTAACCAATGGACATGGATTGCAGGCCCAGACTCTCCATCGGTTCGATGGTTTTGCCATCTTTGGTCTCTGGCCGGCCAGAAGCGCCCAGCATGCGGGGCTGCGACGGACCATAGATGTCGGCATCGAGAACACCGACTGTGGCACCCTCAGCCTGCAGCGCCAGCGCCAGGTTTGCAGAGGTGGTTGACTTACCCACACCACCTTTACCTGAGGCGACAGCAATCACATTCTTCACATTCTTGATCGGGGTAAGCCCCTTTTGCACACTATGTGCAGTAATCTTCCAATCAACTCGTACATCAGCCGCTGCAACACCTGCGACGGCTTCAATCTTCTCCCTGACAGCGGCTCCCAGCAAAACACCGATCCCTTTTGCCGGGAAACCCAACTGAATTTCAACCTTGACCTTATCGCCATCTATGCTGATATCTTTGACCGCCTTGGCACTGACCAAGTCCTTCTCAAGATGAGGCTCAATATAGGTTTTGATCGCCTCTTCAATTTGATTCCGGGTAACTTCTGACATGTAGGGTTCTCCTGCCGATGGCATAGAAACAGCCGATAGCGGCTAAGCATGAAAAAATCTGGTACAGAATATTACCTCAAATTCCATTAATTTCCCACCAAACTACTTGGTTTTTAATTCCCATACTCCCAATAGACGCCATGAGTAGCACAATGTAGTATAACGCCCTTGCTGTAACCCACCTGCAAAACAGTCATGCGCCCGTAGCTCAGCTGGATAGAGTGCCGCCCTCCTGAGGCGGAGGTCAGAGGTTCGAATCCTCTCGGGCGCGCCATTTTCTTTTCAATCAGTCAGTTACATAGCCCGCGTTATTAGCAAAATCCCCCAAAGATCACTAACTCAGATGTTTCATGAATATCACAAAGTGGCTTAAACGCCTGCATATTCTTTATCTACTCCGGCGCCATCCAATCCCTTTCGATTTATGGGAAGCGGTAATCCACAAGGCAACCCTTCTACATGGCCTGAGTTCAGTAGAAAAAGCCCGTTTGCGTGAGCTGGCAACCCTATTTCTTCATCGCAAGACAATCACAGGCGCGCATGGGCTTCAGGTCACAGACGAGATGGCCGTTATCATCGCTGCCCAAGCGACTCTTCCAATTCTGGAGCTTGGACTGTGCTATTACGATGGTTGGGTTGAGGTTATTCTCTATCCGGGCGCTTTTCGGGTAACGCATGACAACATTGACCCGAACGGACTAATTTTACGCGAAGCACACACCCTGAGTGGAGAATCCTGGTTACGCGGCCCGGTGATTCTTTCCTGGGAAGATGTCGAGCATGACCTGCATACACCTTATCCAGGTCACAATGTGGTTGTACACGAATTCGCACATAAATTGGATATGTTGAATGGCCGCGCCAATGGCATGCCGCCACTTCATCCACGCATGGAAATCAGAGAGTGGGTAAAAGCACTGAGTTCTGCTTATTAGGTTTTGCGGCAGCGTGTTGCGCATCACCATCACACGGGTATCAATGCTTATGCAGCCACCACACCTGCGGAGTTTTTTGCTGTCGTCAGCGAATATTTTTTCACCGCTCCGAATCTCCTTAAGCACCACTGTCCAGAGGTGTACCTGCAATTAACGCAATTTTATCGCCAAGACCCTCTTATTCGTCAAGAACAAAAAGGCTTTTAACGATTTTGATAACGGTTCAGGTCAAACAATCCAGACAAGATGCGTCTGTTTCGTGCAGACTCTTCCTGAAACCAGTCAGCCAGCGCCCAGAATCCAGGGTTGGTGCGCCTTACGCCATATTGATCAACAAACTTTTCATAATCTTCATGATTGCGGATGGTGGTGCAGTGTTTGGTGAAATCTTCAATCTCGGATAATGCCACAGAAAAAAAGAAGTTGGGATAAGAGCCTTCCAGCCACTTCACCACAGTCATCGTATCCTGCTCAATATCCACACGATCCCGCTCATGTTCATCTGCCAGAAAAGAGGTGACATTTTTGTATGCCTTGTTGTGAATCAGCGTATAGGCCAAATCCTGTTCTGGATCATCCATCCTGATTCGCACAAAGGCAACATCAGGAAAAGCGTGCAGGTTGGCACCCTGTAACTGTGCAATCTCATGCATGGCGCGGTCTGCACGGATCTCGTTCGCGCCTGGCAGTGGCTCACTGCAATCAATGCGGCCACAGCGATTTTTAGCGTGCGCCTGTTGTGCCACACCGCCAACCCTCTCCTTAATATGCTGGTAAAGCTCAGGTTGCGGATCATCCGTCCGATAACCGCTCACTGACTCGATATTCAACCAGTCCTGCGGCGCAGAAAACAGCTTTTCAATGGTGCTTCGCTGGCCAACATACCAGGCATCATGTATCTCCTTTCGCCGGTTTGCAGGGAGAAAGGCCAGAAAATAATCCTCGCCCTCCATACGCAGAAAATCCATATAGATTCTCGTACTGATTCGATGACTCATGTTGCCATATATGTTGAACCCGGCAACCAGCAGATAGTGGATGCGTTCAAACAGGGGATAATCAATGATCCAGGCGGTTTCCGGGTCACTGCCTATCAGTCCATACGCCACTGAGCCACTGTCAAAATGGCGGAAAACCGTCAGTGCTGCATTGGGGTTTTTGCCATCACCATCCCAAATGTAGTCCATGGCATGACCAATATCGTGCGTGCCGATCTTCTTGAACCAGGCCTGTTTCGTCGCCATGTAGCGCCGCTGTCCCTGCCAGTACTCCGTCCAGATACGTAGTAGATCCAAATTACTACTACTGCTCTCCGCCGGAATTTGCAGTTCATCCGCCATTTTTCCGATAAATTGTGCAGTGTTGGTAAAGACAGGCTGATCCGGGTCAAAAAACATCACCCAGAACTGATCTTCAATCACATCCAGTGCGATTTGCCCCCGACAGACCGGCCCCTTGATGAAGCCTTCAATAAAAAAGTGCGCATCATCCAGAAGAAATCGGTAACGTGATATTGTGGGTATGGCCGCAAAAACCTTGAACGGATTAGAGGCAATCTCCGGCTCATAGGAGGGCAGTTGACGTACATCGTAATCCGGTATCAGGAAAAGCTCACGATAGCGTTGCATACGCTCATCAGAAAATTCGTAAACGATGTGGTTCTTGGCCACGATACTTGGGTGGTATCTCAGTAGCCGGTAGTAAAATGGCGCAGTACCAGGATCGTCATAGGGCTGCAAAGTCGGGATCTCATCGACTACCTCCCCAGGCGGGGTGGTAGAACGCACCAGACGATAGAACTCTCGCGCCGGAGAGCCGGTAAAATGAATATGGGCATGAAACAGGTGTTCATAGAGATAACGACTGACCAGCTGTTGCTTGCTGGACGACTGGTTTAGAAATCGCTCCCATTGTTTGATCTGTGGCTGTACCGCGGCGGAAGGGTCAGGCGGTGCGGGTGCCAGTGCGCCCTGAGCCAGCCATGAAACGAGGGCCTGGTACTCCGGCTTCGACAGGTTGGGCATGGCATAGGGCATGCCCCACAGGGGGTGTTCCTGAACAAAATCGTCTACAGTTTCCGGCGTCGGACAGGTCTGTTTGCGGTTAAGCTCCAGGGTAAAGCTCTCTGGAAGTTGCTCTTCAGCCGGTTGCGGGTGTTGCTGTTTCAGGCGCAGAAGCCGATACAGCACCGAGTTTTTCAGATTGTTTTCAGGGGTCTGCTCCCCCTCATTGAGTACCGGGGAAAATCCGCGGGAACGCCACTCCGCCGTGCTTTTGGCATCCACGAACAGGCGCGTCGGCTGCATCGCGGCAATACGCCTGGGCTCATAGATACGCTCTTTATTGGCGCCTCGCCGCAGCCCTTCGCTAGAGGAGAGTTTCAACTGGCAGGGGGCATCATAACAGCCGTGGCATACTATACAGCGTCGTTCCAGAATGGGTCTGACCTGCTGCTCAAACGTCACCGGAGTATCCAGCAGATCCGGCAGCGACTCCAGTTCGACCATTGCCGATTCATGCTCCACGGTGTGCAGCGGCTCCAGCAGGGCATAGAGGATAGCGGCCGACAACAGTGCGATAGATAGAATTATCCGTACCTGTTTGCTGACCGATATTTTTTGCCGCCTCATCACCGGCTGCATGTTACCAGAAATAGCCGCCCTTATCGGTCGGCTTGAAGGAATCGCATCCTTGCGACTCTCTCTTTAACCTAGAAAGATCAGTTGAGCGTATGTGCAGGGCGTAAGATATTGATTCGATTAGCGTAACAAAAAAGTCCGTGGTCACCTTGTTGGTGATGAGGATCTTTTTTGTATAGCCAGGCGGATCAAGAGATTGCGTCATGTGCGTACGTTTAACTGATTTTTCTAGGTTTAAACAGCAGGGTATTACTTGTCGAACTGCTTATATTACAAAGAGAGAGTCCGTCAAGGTGTAGAGTAATCAGATACCCCCTTCATCCTGCTCTTTTTTGATCCCGGCAGAGGGATAGAGCTCGTCCATTGGCCGGGACAGCCCGTCACCACCCACAATCCGCACATGGCAGCGGCACAGGGCGCGTGGCTCCGGTACGCCGCAGGAGTGAGCGATCATCTCCACCTCGTGCACCATATTCCGACAATAGTTGGCCACCCGGACCAATTTAACCTTCGGATCAAGGCCCGCCTGAAGCCGGACATTATGGGTTGTGATGCCCGTCGGGCAGGTATTTTTGTTGCATTTGAGCGCCTGAATGCAACCCAATGCAAACATAAAGCCCCGTGCAGCGTTGACAAAATCCGCCCCGGCGCACAGTGCCCAGGCGACATTGGCGGGCGTGATCAGTTTCCCTGAAGCGATCAGGCGAACCCGCTGTTTGAGCCCGTGTTTAACCAGCATATCGACCACCAGGGGCAGCGCCTCTCTCAGCGGCAGGCCAACACTGTCCATCAACGGCATGGGCGCAGCACCTGTACCCCCGTCACCACCATCCACAGTGATGAAATCGGGCGCACTTTCGGCTCCGCGCCGGCTGATCTCCCGGCACAATTCATCCAGCCAGTCACAGCTGCCAACCACTGTTTTAAACCCCACCGGTTTACCCGTCACCTGGCGGATGCGGGTGACAAAATCCAGCAGTTGTTGCACGGTACCGATCTCCGGGTGCCGGTTGGGCGAGATGGAGTCCTCACCCTGCCTGATGCCGCGTATTTCAGCCACCTCAGAGTTGATCTTGGCAGCGGGCAAGATGCCGCCCTTACCCGGTTTGGCGCCCTGGCTGAGTTTGATCTCAAACAGTTTTACCTCTGGCCGGGCTGCAATCTCCCGCAGTCTCTCCTCATTCAGGCTGCCATCCGGGTGGCGCACACCGTACTTGGCGGTACCGATCTGAAAAACGAGGTCACAACCCCCTGCAAGATGATGCTTTGTCAGGCCACCCTCCCCCGTATTCAGCCAGCAGCCCGCCATCTTCGCACCCCGGGAGAGCGCCTGCACTGCGGGTGCAGAGAGTGCGCCAAAGCTCATCCCCGATATGTTGAAAATGGAGGAGGCACAATAGGGATAGCGGCAATGGGGTCCGATCTCCATGGGTACCGTTTTGGCGCTGTCCACTCCCATCGCGGGAAAAGGGCAGCTCAAAAAAATCGGCGTACCTTCCACATTCAGGTTTTTGGTGGAGCCAAAGGCAATGGTGTTATCCGTCCCGTTTGAGGCCCGTTCAACCCAGCCCCGCTCGGCCCGGTTGAAGGGCATCTCCTCCCGATCCATGGCAAAGAAATATTGCCGGAAGAACTCTCCCGCCTTGCTGAAAATATAACGGAAGCGTCCCAATACGGGATAGTTGTGCCGAATCGCATTGCGGCGCTGCGTAATATCAATGATGAACAGAACAAGAACAGCAAGCGTTGTGAAGACAACGATGGCGACGAAGACGGCGGTTATAAACTCTATGCCGTGCGCCACCCAATCAGGAAACATCAGACTATCCGTTCTTGCCCTCAATAGATGCTGAACCTCTTTCCCCATCTCATTCATCTAACGAATCCCCGCCCTGCGCAGCTCATAGCACGCATAAGTGATAACCAATACTCACCTTCATTATGCTACCTGGCCGGCGAAGTGTCGCGGTAAAAGCACGAGAGGGAAATGCTCATTTTTACTTTGTGCAGATTAATCGCCATTAACCCGAATGCCCCATTACAGGCCTATAACCAGCGCCTGACACTCCAGCCCCCCTGAAAAGCAGCGTGGGTGTCACGCCAGCGTGTAGCACCATAATAGCGTTGTGAACTTTGGCAGTGAATGTTGAACCCACCCAGAAAGACCTCTTTGCTACGGTGATCACGCCGGTTGTAACGGAGCGGTTCACGCCACTGCCAGCGATGGAAGTGGCGTATCTGCACGCCTGATCGCTCAAGCTCAGGCCCCAGTGCGCGGTAAAACTGAAACAGTGAACCCAGTGCATCCACCAGCAGGCGCACCTGCACACCGGCCCTTGCCCGCTCCGACAATGCATGAGCAAAACAGCGGCCCACCTCATCATCGGCGAAGATGTAGGTCTCCATCCAGACATGCTTTTGCGCGCTGACGATGGCCTTGAGCATCACCTCAAATAACTGATCACCCTCGGTGTAGAGCTGAATAGCCGCAAAGCTCATGGTGCTTATCTTATTGGCAGATTATGCATGATCGCAACACGCCTCACGGCACCAGATGCAGTGGCAATCGATATGATCACAAGTGACATCCTTGCGCTGGCTCTCATGGCGGCGTCTGGCCCACGGGGCCAAAAGACGCTTGGGCAAGGAGGGTTGATACTGCCGCCGCAGTGACTTACGAAGATTCAGACTGGAGGCAAGCCGCCGCAAACACCAGCTATAACCATGGTTTCCCATCAGACTGTAGAGCGCACGATTGACGACAGAGGTATCCATCTGCGGTTTCAACTCCCGCTGCCAAAGAGTGTCGTAGTCTTCGCCGTTCAACAGGCTGTTGGCGGCCAACACACCGGATGAGATCGCCAGGCGCATACCAAACCCCCATAACGTATCCTGAAAGCCCGCCTGCTCCCCCACCAGCGGATGAGGGCCGCTATAAGCACTCTCCGGAATGCGGAAGTTGCCGCTGCCGCCGTGGGGTCTGGGGTTTTTCATCTCAAAGCCGACCAGCCTTTGAAACGCCTCCAGTGTTCGCTGCACGTAGAGCTTCTCCTGTTTGAAACCTGAAAACATACAGCTCTTGACCGTACCCTTGCCGTTCATCGCCAGGAGATAGGCATAACCCTGCGGGGCCAGCTCGTTGTCGCAGATCGCCCAGAAACCATCCGCCAAATCTGTTTCGAAGTGATAGCCCACGGCGATGGCATCAGCGGCCCGAGGGCCGGCGGCGAGGATGCCTTCCCCCGCCATCTGATCCAAGCGACTGTTGAAGCGCACTTCCACACCAAGAGATTGGGCTTGCCGGAGCAGCGCACTGTCCAGTGTGCCGGGACCCGGGCCGCGTTCCAGCAGATAAAACAGTGTCTCGTTACTTTTGATCTCATGGCGATTACCCGCGGCATCAAAAAAAGTACCACTGTGGCAAGGCATGGCATTAAAATCCGTTGTTAATCCCTGCCCCTCCAGCACGGTCAGCGCATCCTCTTCGGTAGTCCAGTTTTCCAGTCCCTGAAAATCACCACCAAACCGGTGGCCAACCTCTTTATGTGCTTCATGCACCACCACCTGGCGTCCCGCCCTGGCCAGGGTGATGGCCGCCGCCAGGCCTGCCGGCCCGGCACCTGCAATTTCAACAGCCGTATCGGTGTGGGTATTGTTTTTATCGTTAGGCATAAGCTATATCTCTTCAATTCAGATGGTTTTACGGTACATTTCTCTTCATATTCAATATGTACTGCCTTGCAGCCATCGCCGCCTTCGCCCCTTCACCGGAGGCGATGATGATTCTTTTTCCAAAGGCATCTGTAACGTCGCCCGCAGCAAAAATACCGGGACAGCTGGTTGAGCAGTCATGATTTATCATGATCTCCATCCGCTCATTCAGTTTGACGAAGGAGGAGGCAAGGGATGAGTTCGCCTGGAGTCCAATGGCTACGAACACCCCTTCAACGGGGAGGTTCTCTATCTTCTCTTCGCCCCTCTTTCTAATGCTTATTGCGGAGAGAGACTCTTCGCCGCTGAAGTCGATCACCTTGTACCCTGCATAGGTTTGCACGTTACTGAAGCGGTTTACATTTTCGATAATGGCCGAATCTGCTGACAGCTCACTATCAGAGATAAGATGGATGGAGTGAGCCACGCTATGCAGGTTTTCAACCATCTGTAGCGCCGAGTTCCCACCACCAACCACTGCAACCGCCTTTCCCTGCACAAAGGCAAAGTCCTGAATATTGCCGTAAAACAGCCCCTTTCTCTGGAACTCCTCCTCCCCCGGCACATTTAACCGCCTCCTTGTCATGCCTGTTGTCACAATCAGCGCCTTTGCGAAATATCGCCTGAAATCGGCTGTGGTCACGCTATAACCACCATCAACTGCGGCTATCACCTCCACCTCACATATCAGGTGTTTTATGTAGTGGCTATGGATCAATTGATATTTGAACTTGTCGATCAGCTCAGGGCCGGTCACGAAGTCGTAACCCATATAGTTGCATATCTTTGTGCTGTCGATGGCCTGACCACCCAGGTCTCCGGCGATCAGAAAGGCATTCATTGTGAGGGTTGAGGCATATACAGCGGCCGTCAGCCCAGCCGGGCCGCCCCCAATAATGATGAGATCACAGGGTTCATCTGGAGGGTTTGAACCCCTTTCGTCCAGGAACAGATCCCTACAGCCAATGGAACAGAAATAGTAGGTATCACCATCATATTCCGTCGTGACGGCGTCCATCTCTTCCACCTCCATTTTGCAAACCGGATCTTTTTTCATGGTTCCACTCCTTCGGGCAGCTCTCTCTGTTTGCTGTCGTTCTCGCCGCACTTGCACTCTTTTCCTGCCCAATCCTTTTCATAAAGGTCGTCCCGCCGTAGCGGTGTAGCCAATGGCTGATGGGCAGAACCAACCAACACCTGATAGACATTGATACTGCCCTCATCGAAGTAGTAGGCACAGCCCGTCATGTACAGACGCCACACCCGGTAGGTGGCTTCACCCACCATCGCCACCGCATGTTCACGATGCCTCTCCAGTGCCTCTACCCAATGGCGCAGGGTCAAGGCGTAGTGGTGGCGCAGTCCCTCCACGTCGATGATCTCGAAACCCGCCTGCTCCATGGCATCCTCTACATCACTGATACGCGCCAGCTCACCGTCTGGAAAGACATAACAATTCATGAAGCGGGTGAGCGGTGTGTCCTGCCAGCCGGTGTCATTGGTGATGCCGTGGTTGAGAAACAGCCCACCCGGTCTGAGCACCCGTTTGACAGTACCAAAATAGAGTGGGAAGTTGGCCACCCCGATGTGCTCAAACATACCGACGCTGACGACCCGGTCGTAACAGGCCTCATCGGGCAGATCACGGTAATCACGCAGTTCAATACAAACCTGCTCTTCCAGCCCCTCACTACGCACCCGCTCAACGGCGTAGTGGTATTGCTGCTCGCTCAGGGTTATACCGTGCGCCTGTACGCCATAATGACGGGCGGCCCAGATAGCCAGAGCACCCCAGCCACAACCGATATCGAGCAGACGGTGGCCGGATTCCAGGCGCAGCTTGCGGCAGATGTGATCCAGTTTATCCTGCTGGGCACTGGTCAGCGGTTGGTCTTCATCGCGATAATAGGCGCAGGAGTAGACCATCTCCGGATCCAGCCAGAGGCGGTAAAAGTCATTGCTGACATCATAGTGGTGGGCGACGCTCTCTTTGGTATTGCGGTGCTGCACTACTCTCCCATCACGCACGGCAAGTGCGCCTGATCTCCGCTGCCTTGGCAACCGCAGTGCCCGCCGCAGCATTCGCCACTTGTCCAGTCCGGAGAACTGCAGCTCACGCAGATGCTCCGTCAAGTTGAACAGGCTCTCCATATCGCCCTCCGCATCCAGCTCTCCGGCCAGATAAGACTCTGCAAGGTGAACCAGATCCCGGTGCAATACCAGATGACGCAGCACCGAGGGTTGGTGGAAAACCACAGTGCAGGGTGCACCGGCCTCACCGTGAATCTGTTCGCCGTTCCATAGGCGCGCTGCAACCGGGCCCTGGTAGCCCGACAGAATCTGCTCCAGAATCTCCCGCCCCGCAGCAACCGCAGCCTCATCAACAGAGTCTGGATCAGTTGCCCGTACTGTTCCCACGGTTGCTTGCCGTGTCTGCTCTTTCATCGCTGTTCTCCTCCCAAGGCCTTTTCCAGGGTCATCAAAAAACCCAGGGCGGGATCCGGGCAGCAACCAAAGCGGGCCAGAACCGTACGCAGTACCGCCGGGTTGGTAGCACCGCGATTGAGTTTGGCACGTCCCTCCTTGACCTCCCCGACGAGCATATCCGCCTGATCATGAGGACAATGCAGCATAGGGTCAGAGGCATACAGCGCTTCTCCACCCCGCTTGTCCGGTATCAGACGCCCGGCACCGGGAAAGCGGAAGGCGAGGATGTCGAGATCGGTCACCATGCGGTAGTTCCCCCGGCCGGAGGCTTCAATCACCGGGTACTCGGCCACGGTAAAATAGCCGTTGATGTGCAGATAGGCCTGCACCAGAGCCACTGTGCGTTATCCATTATGAGCCCCCCGTGCGCTATTTAGACTTTCTGTGGCTTTTGTGGGGCATTTTGGCCTGCTGGTGCTGCATCATCTGATCCATCATCATCTGCATCATATCCATGCGCCTTTCCATCCGCCGGTGGTGCATCCTCTGATTATCACAATCACTCTTTTCACTGCCCTCATGCATCCCCTTACCCATCATCATGCTGCCACTCCCGCCACCGTCCATCATCCCTTTCATCATGCTGCCACCCATGCCACGCATCATCTCCATACCCTCTTGCATACTCTGCATGTGCTCCTGCAGCAGGAGTTCGCGTTTGGCCGGATCAGTGGTTTTATGAATCTCATCCATCTGGCGCATCATCTTCTGCATCTGCTGCATGTGTTCCTCCATTTTCCCCATCATCCCCCCCTGGGGCTGCACCTCACCCTTCGTTCCTTGTTTTTCCGGATGATGGCTCTCATCGGCATATAGGAATAGTTGTGGCAGAAACAGCACAGTTGCCATGGTCAATGTGATCATCTTTTTCATAACAATCTCCTGTTGTTGTTACTTTGAAGGCAGCTTATGGCAGCTAGGGGCGGGCTTCGCCAAAAGATTATCCAGCTCTGACGCCTCATTACCCTGTACCCAGGCTCGGTGCAGTCGTTCCAGCCACCCCTTACTCAGTGGTAGTTCCGCATCTGCCAGCGCTTTCTCAATCACCTTCTCTGTCACTTGCAGCAGGTCATAGGTGATGTGCACCTTCTCTCCATCGACGGCAACCTCCTTTACCCCCATCATTGCTGTAAGGCAGGAGATGACCTGCTTTGCAGTCTCAGCGTCCAATGGTTCGGCCATGTGCAGTGTCCGCCGTTTAATATCTTTCCCCCGATCGGCTTTACCGAGATACAACATGGGATGAGCCACGAACGTCTCCTTGCACTGTTCAGAGCAGAAATGCAGGGTTTTTTTATTATGTTCCATCGTATGCGCATTAAATTCCCCAATCATGTCGCAAACGGGGCAAATATTGATGATCTCTTCAGTCATGATGCTCTCCTCATTTAACTCATTTATATGGTTTTCATCATTTCCCTGGTGAACGCTTAATCAGGAGCAGGCCTTACCCATCACTGTGCTTCTCTTGGCCACCTCGCAGCACAACGAAGTTGTAGATGGGCACCCAGATCAGGGCGAAAAACCAGCCGTAACCGTAGGCCTCAATCAGTCCCAGGAAAAAACTCTTCCAACTGATCCACTCGAAGCCCGGCAACAATTTCTGCCAGGCCTCATACATGGCGTGGTCGGGAAAGAGCAGGTCAAAACTCACACAGAGTGTGAAACTGATTGCCAGCGTCAGGCTGGTAGCGTGACCCACTCCGGCTAGTACCCCTTCCATATCTCACCTCCTGTTTGGGTTTCAGATATCAGCTACTCCACTCCTGCATGCCGAACCTCTACCGTTAAAAACGCCTGCCATTGATTGCACGGCGGAAAAAAGGCCGGTGTTTTACGGATGTACTCGTTGTAAACCTCACCAAACTCCGCTTCGGCACGCCGCTCTTCAACCCTGGCCAGGTGCACGTAGGCATAGAGCAGAATGGGGGCCATCAACACGGTAAGCAGTGTGGGCCACTGCACCAGAAAACCGATAATGACAAGGAACAGCCCTGTATATTGCGGGTGACGCGCATAGGCATAGATCCCGTCAGTGACCAGACCACCTCGTGCGGCATGGATCTGCGTCCAGCCTTTTGAAAGCAGTGTGTAGCCCATGAGCATCAACACCAGACTCAGGCCCATCACGATCACCCAGGCAAGATTGGAGCCACCGAATACCACTACCCAGAGATGGCCAAGCTTGTGGTTGAAAGGTTGTAGCACCGGGTAGGCGTCTCCCAACCAGCCGGTGAGCAGGTAGATGGTCAACGGGAAACCGTACATCTCAGCAAACAGGGCCACCAGAAAGGCGGTGACCACACCCATGCTGCGCCACTCATCGCTGCCACGCGGCTTGAGAAAACTGAGCATAAAAAACAGGAAGATGCCGACATTGAATGCCGCTACCACCCACATACCGTAGGCGTATTCGTTTCCACTGTGCATAATTTAAATCCCCTTGAATGGTTCTACAGTTTTACGCCTTTTAATCTAAGGGCATTGGTGATCACCGATACCGAGCTAAAACTCATGGCTGCAGCGGCGATCATGGGTGAGAGCAGCAGACCGAAGACGGGGTAGAGCACGCCCGCCGCAATCGGCACACCGGCTGCGTTATAGATAAAGGCAAAGAAGAGGTTCTGACGGATGTTGCGCATGGTGGCGTGACTGAGGCGGCGCGCCCGCACGATGCCACGCAGATCACCCTTGACCAGCGTCACCCCGGCACTCTCCATGGCGACATCGGTGCCAGTGCCCATGGCGACGCCGACGTGGGCCTGAGCCAGGGCGGGGGCGTCGTTGATGCCGTCACCCGCCATGGCGACGATACGCCCTTCTGCCTGCAGTTGTTTCACCACTTCGGCCTTCTGTTCTGGCAGCACCTCGGCCTGCACCTGATCGATATCCAGTTTGCTAGCGACGGCTTCAGCGGTCTTGCGGCTGTCGCCCGTGAGCATCACCACCCGTATGCCCTCGCCGTGCAGGTCGCGGATCGCCTCCGGGGTGGTGGCTTTGATGGGGTCGGCAACACCAATCAGTCCGGCCGCCTTGCCATCGACCGCCAACAGCATCACGGTCTGCGCTTCGGCGCGTTGATGATCCGCCTTTTGAGGCAGATCACCGGCCTCGATGCCGAGGCTCTCCAGCAGTTTGAGGTTGCCCAGCGCCACCTTGTGGCCATCCACCTCACCGGTCACACCCATGCCGGTAACGGACTGGAAGTTATCAGCTCCGGTCAGCTCCACGTCGCGCTCTTCAGCACCCTGCACGATGGCCTCGGCCAGCGGATGTTCGCTGGCACGCTCCAGACTGGCAGCCAGGCGCAGGTTGTCATCCTCCTGAAAACCCTCGCTGGCAATCACTGAAACCAGCCTCGGTTTGCCTTCGGTGAGGGTGCCGGTCTTGTCCACCACCAGGGTGTCTACCTTTTGCATCACCTCCAGCGCCTCGGCATTTTTGATCAGCACCCCCATCATTGCCCCTTTGCCGGTGCCGACCATGATCGACATCGGCGTGGCCAGCCCCAGCGCACAGGGGCAGGCAATGATCAATACCGCCACGGCATTGATTACGGCGTAGGCGATGGCCGGTTCCGGCCCCCATATCGCCCAAACAAGAAAGGTGATGAGCGCAACGACCACACCTGTGGGCACGAAGTATCCGGCAACGGTATCCACCAGTTTCTGGATCGGTGCACGGGAGCGCTGCGCCTCAGCCACCATCTTGACAATCTGTGCCAGCAGGGTGTCGGCCCCCACCTTGTCGGCACGCATCAGCAGGCCGCCGGTACCGTTGACCGTGGCACCGATCAGTTTTTCACCGGCTGTTTTGACCACCGGGATGGGTTCGCCGGTGACCATCGACTCATCCACATTGCTTTCGCCTTCAAGCACCGCACCATCCACCGGCACCTTCTCACCGGGACGGATGCGCAGGTGGTCTCCGGGCTGGACATGCTCCAGTGGAATATCCTCTTCGGTGCCATCTGCACGCACGATGCGTGCCGTTTTGGGGGCCAGCCCCAGCAGCAGTTTGATGGCAGCGTTGGTCTGGCTGCGGGCGCGCAACTCCATCACCTGCCCCAATAGCACCAGCGCGGTAATCACCGCTGCCGCCTCAAAATAGACGGGTACAACCCCCGCCTCGCTGAAGACGGCAGGCGGGAAGATGCCCGGCATCAACACACCGATCAGACTGTAGATCCAGGCAATACCGACACCAATCGAGATCAGGGTGAACATGTTGAGGTTGCGGGTGACAATGGATTGCCAGCCACGCTGAAAGAAGATCCAGCCACCCCACCAGACCACCGGGGCAGAGAGTGCCAGTTCGGCCCACTGCCGGGCAGCGGGGGCAATCACACTGTTGATCGCATCGGGCCAGAACTCGGCCGCCATGGCGCTGAAAAAGACCGGGATCGCCAGGATGGCGCTGACCCAGAAGCGGCGGGTCATATCATCCAGTTCGCCGGTATCCTCTTCGGCTTCTACGGTGACGGCCTCCAGTGCCATGCCGCACTTGGGGCAGCTGCCGGGGTGATCCTGAATAATCTCCGGGTGCATCGGGCAGGTATATTCAGTTTTGGTGGCCATCACGGGGACACCCTTGGGTTCCAGCGCCATGCCACATTTTGGGCAACTACCCGGCCCCTGCTGCTCCACTTCAGGGTGCATGGGGCAGGTGTAGATTGCAGAATCGTCTGCTGAATCGACCGGGTTACTGGGCGCAGCATGGGCGGCATGTTTACTGCAACCTGCATGATCTGCACCTGAATGCCCTTCGGCATGCAGATACTGCTCTGGCGAGGCGCTGAATTTTGCCAGACAAGAGGCACTGCAGAAGTAATGTATCTTGCCCTCATGCGCTGTGTGATGTTCTGAGGCTTTGGTGACAGCCATGCCACAAACCGGGTCGGTGAGCGATTCAGTTTGCAGATATTGAGTGGGCTCAGCCTCAAACTTATGCAGACAGTTCTCACTGCAAAAGTGGTAGGTTTCACCGCTGTAATCTATGTGATACTTCGTATCTTCCGTTACTTCCATGCCACAAACTGGATCGGTTTTCATCTTCTCTCTCCCCATTCAATCTATCGACTCAATCAAGTGGCAGATCGCCTTGCCATCCGGCTCTCCATCCGGCATTGTCTTCCACTTCTTCAATGCGCTGTCCATGCGCTGTTGCAGGCTATTCAGTTCAGCCAGCTTGGCCCTGTTTTCGTTGATGCGCTGTTGAATCATGTCGCGTACTGCGGGACAGGGCGATTGCCCTGCAGCACCATGATCAAAGATGGTCTGTATCTCATGCAGCGTAAAACCAAGCCCTTTGGCGCGGCGAATGAACATCACTTTTTTAATGTCACTATTGTCAAAAAGCCGGTAGCCGTTATCGGGATTGCGCGAGGGCGTTAACAGGCCGATGCGCACATAATGTCGTATCGCATCCGGTGTTGTGTGCGCCGCATTCGATAATCCTCTGACTGTTAGCATCTTCTTCATGCATCACCTGTTTAGCTATTTGCCTCTGCCCTACTCATAAGTGTAAATCCTGGGTGCTGCACACAGGTCAACCCCTTTTCAGATTTAATATTTCGTGAACAGCCGGGTTCCTCCCTCACTATCGAACGCCAATACGTCATAGCCTCTCGGTTTTTCACCGGGCGGCTGCATGCCGGGTGAATGACGAGGCATACCGGGGGCGGCAAGTCCGGCTATATCGGGTTTCTCTTTCAGCAGCCGTCTGATGTCAGCCGCCGGAACATGCCCCTCGATCACATAGTTACCCACAGTGGCAGTGTGACAGGATGCCAGGTGGGATTTCAGACCCAGCGATTTTTTGAGCTGGTCCATATTGTTGCTGTCGTGGGCCGTAACCTTGAAGCCCTCACGCTCAAGATGCGCCACCCACTCCTTGCAGCAACCACAGGTGGGGGATTTATAGACAGTGATCTCTGGCAGTTCCTGTTTTAATTCAGCTACGGCTTTCGTGGCCGGGGAGTTCTGCCCCGACTCACTGCAGGCGGTTGTCACTGTGGCAAGCAACAGTGCAACAGCACTGATCATTATAATTTTTACGCTCTTTCGTCTGTTCATGGTTTTATTCCTCAACGCTCTATTAATGCGCGTGGTAATGGCCATCGCCTTCCGGCATTTTATCCATACCGCTAAAATCCATCGGCTCATCGGTCGCCGTTGGCTCACCTGCATGCCCCTCGCCTTCACCGTGGGTATGTGCGTGACCGACACCTTCAGACTGCGGCAGCGACATCACACCCAGTCCGTAACGGTAGACAACCTCGCCACCCCGCCAGGCGGTCGATAACAGGAGAATCTGGGCAATCAATAACGCACCAACAAACCGCCCATCCAGCACCTTTCCCCTCCACACGCAGACAATCGACCAGAGTGCAATACCGATAAACAGCGGGGCCGTGGCAAGCGCCCAATTACGGTGATCCGTCATCGCTGCATGTGACGGCGCATCATGCGCCACGGTGTTGTAGGCATAGAAACCAGCACCTACGGTGATCACAGTAATGCCTGCACCAAGCCACAGATTCCAGCGGGCTACGGTTCTCAGCTGGAGTCGCAGCTGCTCCGGCAGATAGGTTCCAAACAGATGCAGTACAATAAAAAGAGCCGTTGCGACAGATAACAGCGCCACCGTAAAGTGGACAAAAACAGGATGCAGATTAGGGATGATTTCTGGCATTTGAATTCTCCTTAATGTGTCAAATTTCGTTTATTTCAGAGCGTGTTCGAATCCGGTAGAGCTTTTCCACCGGCAGTATGGCGACGATGCCATCCCCTTCCACGCCAACATGGGCACTGTTCATAATGGCCTGGGCAATGGGGTCGGCCTGGGCCTCATCGGTGAATATTTCGATCCGGGCATGGCTGACCATCCAGTCACTGGAGTAGAAGTCCGCATATTCACCGTAGCCCTTGACCTTGGTCACACTGATACCGTGCACCCCCATGGCCTGTAGTACAGACTCGACCTTTTCCAGCACATCGCACCGAATAATGGCGGTCACTTTTCGATAGTTCATCTTGTCACCTCTGTTGGGCTTGGGGTTGTGGGGCAATTGAGCAGAACCCCTGTGGTTCAACACCCAAGGCGGCGTTGAATTTGCTGGACATGTTCTGGAAACCGATCAGCCCGGTAAGTTCGATGATGGCATCGTCATTGAAGTAACAGCGCAACGCCTCGAAATGTGCTGCGGTGGGCTGCTGGTCGCTACGGGTTACCACCTCGGTATAGGCGAGAGCCGCTCTCTCCTTATTGCTGTAGAGATCATTTGTGGGGTAGTCGACGAGTGCGGCCAGCTTCTCATCCGTGATCCCCCGTTTCAGCGCCGTGGCGGAGTTGATGTCGACACAAAAAGAACACCCGTTGATTTGTGAAACCCGCACTGTCACTAATGTGCGCAGTGCGGGTTCAAGGGGCGAAGAGCTACGATCAAATGCACCATAGAGTGATGCCAGGGTGGCAAACACTTTTGGAGAACGCCCCCACAGTCGTGCAGGCTCTAGAATTGCGCCGTATTTGCGCTTCTCGTTCCAGAAAAAAAGGCGCGCGTACCAAGGGAATTTGTGATCCTTTGGTGTGGTAATTATTGACATGGCTCGCTTCTCCCACTGGTATGTTTAAGGGTAGTAAACGCCACCTTTGTACTTCTTACCGTCAGCGGTCTTGAACAGGATCATCATCTGGTGCCTGCCTTTGTGACCCAGGTCATAACCGGCCATTTGCCACTCTCCCATCTTCATGGTCTTTTTGGTCTCTGATTTTCCAGAGGGGTGTTTCACTTTGGTGTTCATTACAATGTTGCTGAGTGCCTTGCCGTCCTTCTCCACCTTGATCATGAAGTTGTGGCTGCCGCCCATCTCCTTGCCGGGTTGCACTTTCATGATATGGAAGCTGACGGTGTAACCATCGATCTCTTTTTTCTTCAGGAACATGTCACCCATCTTTGAATCATGGCTCTTATGATCCATATCACCGGATGGCATTTTATGGTCTGCATTGTGATTCATATGACCCATGTTGCTGGATTGCATCTTATGCTCACCCGTGTGGCTATCGTGCCCATGCTCTCCAGCTGCAAATGCAAGGGATGTCGCCGCGAGCATTCCGCTGAAGGCCAGTGTCAATAGGGGTTGTTTTCTCTGTTTCATCGTCTCTTCCTCTCGGTTATGTAATCAATAGTTACTCTGAAGGTTTGTGGAATCGCTCCTGTACCTGTAACACCATGCCGTAGATGACGGGCAGTACCAGCAGGCTCAGCACGGTTACCGTGACCATACCGCCCACCATCGGGGCGGCGATGCGCTGCATCACCTCGGAGCCGGTTCCTGAACCCCACATGATGGGCAGCAGGCCGGCGATGATGGCGGTTGCTGTCATCGCAATGGGGCGCACCCGTTCCGAGGTGCCGGTATGAACCGCATCCATGATGTCAGCCGCACTGAGTTGCGCTTTGTCATGGCGACGGTGGGCAATCTCCTGATCGATAAAGGTAAGCACCAACACGCCAATCTCCGCCGCCACTCCGGCCAGGGCGATAAAGCCCACCGCCACCGCCACCGACATGTTGAAGCCGAGGTAGTGGATCAGCCAGAAGCCGCCGATCAGCCCGAACGGGATAGAGAGCATCACCACCAGCGGTTCGGTGATATTTTTGAAGTTGAAGTAGAGCAGCAAAAAGATCACCAGCAGGGTGGCGGGGACAACGATGCGCAGCCGCTCTGCCGCCCGTTCCATATATTCGAACTGCCCCGACCAGACCAGGGTGTAACCGGCCGGGATATCGACCTGACTCTCAACCACCTTTTTTGCCTCAGCCACATAGCCACCGATATCGGAGGTCTTGATATCGACATAGATCCAGGCATTGGGACGTGAGTTTTCACTTTTGATACTGGGTGGCCCCCGCCGCAGTTGCAGATCGGCCACCAGTGAGAGCGGGATCTGTGCGCCGGTGGGGGTGGGGATCAGTACCCGTTTCAGGTTCTCCATGTTGTCGCGCAGATCCCTTGGATAGCGCAGGTTGACGGGATAACGCTCCAGCCCCTCGACGGTATGGGTGATGTTCATGCCGCCGATGGCGGTCTGGATGACATCATGCACATCACCCGTGGTGAGTCCGTAGCGGGCCGCCTCTTCACGGTCGATATCGAAGTCAAGGTAATAACCACCGGCCGCTTTATCGGCGAAGGCGGAGAGGGTGTCCGGCAACTGTGTCAGGGCCTGTTCAATATCGCCAGCCACCTGCTCCAGCACATTGAGATCCGGCCCACTCACCTTGATCCCGATCGGCGTCTTGATGCCGGTGGAGAGCATGTCGATACGGGTCTTGATCGGCATGGTCCAGGCATTGGCCAGCCCTGGGAACTTGATCGCGGCATCCATCTCATCCATCAGCGCCTTGGTGGTTTTGGTCGGGTCGGGCCATTCGGAACGATCCTTCAATCGGACGGTGGTCTCCAGCATCGCCAGTGGCGCGGGATCGGTTGCAGTATCGGCGCGCCCCACCTTGCCGAAGACATGGTGCACCTCGGGAAAGGTCATCAGGATCTTGTCGGTCTGCTGCATCAGCTCCTTGGCCTTGGTGATGGAAATGCCGGGATAGGTGGTCGGCATGTAGAGGATGTCCCCCTCATCCAGTGGCGGCATAAACTCGCTGCCGAGCCGTTGCAGCGGGTAGCTGGTGGCTGCCAGCAGCGCAAGGGCGATGGCCAGAGTAATCCAGCGCCAGCGAATCGCCTGCCTCAGCACCGGCACATGCAGCCAGTGCAGGAAGCGGTTCACCGGGTTTTTGGCCTCAGGCATGATCTTGCCGCGAATGAAGAGGCCCATCAGCACCGGCACCAGCGTGACGGCCAGCAGCGCGGAGGCAGCCATGGCATAGGTCTTGGTAAAGGCGAGCGGGGCGAATAATCGACCCTCCTGAGCCTGCAATGTGAACACCGGCAGGAAGGAGACGGTGATGATCAGCAGCGAGAAAAAGAGCGCCGGGCCCACCTCGCGTGAGGCATCGGCAATCGCCTCCCAGCGCTCCGGTATCGTCAGCTCGCCACCCTTTCGATCCCCCGCATGTTCCAGATGTTTGTGGGCATTTTCGATCATCACAATGGCGCCATCCACCATCGCGCCGATGGCGATAGCGATGCCGCCCAGGGACATGATGTTGGCGTTGATGCCCTGTGATTTCATGATGATGAAGGCGATCAGGATACCGATCGGCAGGGTCAGGATTGCCACCAGCGCCGAGCGGGCGTGCAGCAGGAAGAGGATGCAGATGATGCTGACCACGATCGACTCTTCAACCAGCTTCTCGACCAGATTATCCACCGCCCGTTCGATCAGGTCGCCCCGGTCGTAGACCGGCACAATCTCAACCCCTTCGGGCAGCCCCTTCTGCAGCTCGGCCAGCTTTTCGCGTATCCGTTCGATGGTCGCCATGGCGTTCTCGCCATAACGCATGATGACCACGCCACCGGCCACCTCACCTTCACCGTTCAGCTCGGCGACACCCCGGCGCAGATCCGGGCCAAGGTGGATGTTGGCGATATCCTTCAAACTAATCGGGGTGCCATTATCATCCACCCCGACCGGGATCACATTCAGGTCATCAATGGATTGGATATAGCCGAGTCCACGCACCATATATTCGGTCTCAGCCATCTCCACCAGTTTGCCGCCCACATCGTTATTGGAGCGTTGAATCGCCCGTTTCACCTTGGATAGCGGGATGTTGTAGGCAAGCAGCATATCGGGGTCGACCTCCACCTGATACTGCTTGACATGGCCACCGATGGAGGCAACCTCGGATATCCCCTCAACCGTCTGCAACGGATAGCGCAGATACCAGTCCTGCATCGAACGCAGTTGGGCCAGATCATGCCTGCCGGTTCTGTCCACCAGGGCATACTCATAAACCCAACCGACACCGGTGGCATCCGGCCCCAGTGAGGGGGAGAGTCCGGCAGGCAGGCGGGAGCTGACGTAGTTGAGATACTCCAATACCCGTGAGCGCGCCCAGTACATATCGGTGCCATCTTCGAAGATGATGTAGACGAAGGAGTAGCCGAAGAAACTGTAGCCGCGTACCACCTTGCTTTTGGGCACCGCCAGCATCGCTGTGGTGAGGGGGTAGGTGACCTGATCCTCTACCACCTGGGGCGACTGACCGGGGTACTCGGTGAAGACAATGACCTGTACATCCGAAAGGTCGGGGATGGCATCCAGTGGGGTATTTTTTACCGCCCATAGCCCCGCCGCCAACAGGATGAAGGTAGCAATGAGCACCTGAAACTTCTCGCGCAGAGAGGCGTTTATGATGGCCTGGATCATGGCTTGCCTCCGGATGCTTCATCCATTGACATATCCATATCATCCATCGACATATCCTCATCCGAGGCAGCGGTTGTTCCAGCCGCCATTACGGCCATCATCTTGGCCGTGGCCTCCCGCAACTTGGATTCGGAGTCGATCAGGAACTGGCTGGAGGTGACCACCTCTTCACCTGCTTACACCCCATCTAAAATCTGGGTAAAACCACCGGCACTCACACCCAGGGTCACCAGGCGCGGCTCAAACTTGCCCGGCGCACGCACCACAAAAAGCTGTTCACGGCTGCCGGAGCGGACAATGGCTTCAGATGGCACAACCACCGCATTGGGCTGGGCATCGGTATGCAGCACTATATTGGCAAACATGCCGGGCTTCAGGATGAGGTCAGGATTATCAAACTCCAGCCGTACCCGCACGGTACGGCTCCTCTTCTGCATGGTGGGATGGATGAAAGTGACCTTGCCGGCAAAAACGCGGCCTGGTGCCGCACGTACCCTCATCTCCGCCTTATCACCGATCTTCATCCAGGGAAGATCATCCTCGTAGATGTCGACATTGACCCAGATGCGGTTCAGGTCAGCAATCAGATACAGCTCATCCTTCGGCGTAATATACTGCCCTTCCCGTGCGCCAATGTGCATGATGCGACCGGCAAACGGGGAGTGGATATGCAGATACTTCTTGATCTTGCGACTCTTCTCCAACTCCTTGATTTGATGGGCTGGCACATCAAACAGCTCCAGCCGTTCGCGGGAGCTACGCATAAGGTTTTCTGTCGATCTTTTCATCCGGCCCACAGAGCTGTTGCGTACCGACTCCCAGTTCTCCAATGCCACCAGATACTCCCGCTGGGCCGCCACCAGATCAGGGGAGTAGAGTGCCAGCAGAATGGTCCCTTTGCTGACCCGTACGCCCGTCTCATCCACCCGCAACTGCTCAATCCAGCCGGATGTCTTGGGGTGCAGGCGGGCCAGCCGCTCCTCATTGAAATCCACCTGACCCAGGGCATTCAGTTCACGCGCCAGGCTGCGCCGTTCAACCCGGGCTGTGCGTACGCCAATGTTCTGTACCGTAACCGGATCGATCTTCACTGTACCTGCGGGTTCATCATCACCACTGCCGCCGCCCTCCGCATAGACCGGGATGTAGTCCATACCCATGTTATCCTTGGCAGGTGTCGGCGAAGTAATAGACGGATTCATCGGGTTGCGCCAGAATAGTACCTTACGTTCACTGGCACGCTCTCCAACCATACTGACCGGTTCGCCAGCGGGCTGTTGCGTGGCATACCAATAACCACCACCCAGGCCAGCAGCCAGCGCTGCCACTGCGATAAAAAACTTACTCATAGATGCTCTCCTTTCCGACAGCAGCCGCCAATTGAGCCAGTGCCTGGTTGGCTGCACTCAGCGCCTTCCAATATTCAGATTCATAGTTGTAGAGTTTGGTCTGGCTGCGTACCAGATTGAGGAAATCCACCTTGCTCACCTGATAACCGGCCAGCATGGAATCCACCGTCTGGCGGGCCTGGGGAAGAATTTGTTTCTTGAAGAGCGCCACCTGATTGGCCCTGTTACGGAAATCCGTGATGGCGCGATTGACTTCAGAGGCTACCGCATTACGGCGGTCATGCAGACTGTACTTCTGCCGCAACCACTCAGAGGTGCGTTGATCCACCGCCCGATCCTGCTTGGTTGCGGTGAAGATCGGCAGATTCATACTGAACTGGAGGGTGGCAAAATCACTGCGACTGCTGCCATCAGGATTGCTGCCGCCACGCAGACCATAGACCGCCCCCAGCTTGAAATCGGGATAGTAGTCCTTTTTCGCCAGATCAATCCGGGTGCGGGCCGCCTTCGTGCGATACCCCTGCGCCTGCAGATAGGGCCGGGTGGACTGGGCACGCTGATGCAGGTCAGCAATTGCGGACAACTCCGGCAACGGCTCATCCACCTGGGTAGGCAGTTGTATGGATTGCGCTGCCGGACGATCCAGTAACGCATTCAGGCGGGCCACTTCACTCTCCCGCAACCGTTGCAGATGAATATCCTGATTGTCCAACTGAGAGAGTTCAAGCTGCGCCAGCAACACATCCTGCTGTAGCCCCTGGCCCACCTCATAACGGGTCTCAGCAACGGTGACAAATTGATTCAGTATCTCCCGATTCCGATCATTGATCTCCAGCGCCCGATCCAGAAAAAAGAGATTCCACCACACTATTTTTGTATCACGCTTCAATTGCAGACGACGTTCATCCACCTCTGATCCTGCAGCCTGAGCCTCCTGTGCGGCAGCCTGGCCCCGCAATGCAAGCTTGCCGGGGTAAGGCAGCATTTGTGAGATGCCGAGCTGTAATTGAGTCATCCCTTCCTGGGTAAAGGAGGGATTATCCAGGGGGATATTCACCAGATTAACCATCAATTGGGGATCTGGCAGGGTCTCCAGCTGTGAAGGGATCGCCGCTAGTGCATCGGCTCGTGCCTGGATGGCAGCCAATCCGGGGTTGGATGCCACAGCTGCGGATACAGCGCCTTCCAATGTAAGCGTATCAGCCCCAACGGCCATACTATCAAGGAGCAGCACACCGCTAAGCAACAGTGGTGCTAACGCTATTTTTGATCTGAAATCCATGAAAATTGCCTCTCGGATATCCCGGAAAAGATAAGATCCGGGGATATAAACAGGTGCGCAAACACCCGAATATGATCATCTGCAAAGCGCGGCTAAAGCTGCGCTCACGCAAAGACGGCCCAGCTGGCCGTTTAGCCGAGAAGGCTTCGAGGAGGTCTTATTTCGGTGGGCAGTGAAATACCGGCCCAGGAGAGTTGGTATGCGGGAACAACAGAGGTGATCTCTATCTTCAATGCAGAGATAGTGTCCATAAACAATGCCGCACTGCAGGCCGTCATTGGACAGGCAGCCATCAAACAGGCCGCATTCGAGGTACAGCAATCTTCCATTGAAGTCGATAAAGCATCTTCATCCATGGCCTGCTGCATAACACCATGATCCATCTCATGATCTTGCATCGCCTGGGATGCAGCATCGCCCGGATTATGATCCATCGCGGCCATAGCATAAGCACTCACTACCGGCTGAAGCACCATAATGGCGATCAGCAGCAATCTCAGCAGCAGTGGCTTATTCCCTTTCATATTCTAAAAAGTACACCAATTATGGTGATTGTGCAAAATATAAAGTCCTTTTATTTTCCGCAGCTGAAAAAACAGGGATGGTTCACGCTGGACGAACAGAAACGGAAAAGGCTGTGATCAAAATCATTCCATCCATTTGATGCATAGAACAATCTTTTCAAAAAAACAGCAAACGAAATGAGGGCAGAATTGATCCTGGAATTGTAACCTTCTGATTGAAATAGCATATTTTTTGTGCGGCTTTTTGGCGCGATTACTGCATAGGAATTTTAATACCAAAAATCCGACCGGAGCAATACCAATAATTTTTGCTTTTTTATATTGAGGGGGTAATTACAGATGAAAAAAACAACTGGAGCAGCATTGACTGTATTGATTGGGGGCCTGGCAGCAGGCAGCATGGTAGTGCCGGTTACAAGTGAGGCGGCGCTGTATAAAAGTGATGCGCTGAAGATAACAGCAGATTTTCGGCTGAGATATGAGAATGACTGGGACTCACAAAAACAATCAGGTGCGAATCGTGCTGACCGGGAGAGAATCAGGATACGGGCGCGCCTCGGATTGAATTACAAATTTAATGACATGTTCTCTTTTGGTACGCGTCTGAGAACAGGTTCTGATAACAGCCAGCAATCACCTCACTGGACCATCAAGGATCTGGATGACGGAAACAACCATGGCGACAGGGACATCAATTTTGACAAATACTATATTAAAGGTAAATTTGGCAATACATCCGCCTGGGTTGGCCGGAACGGCTTCCCATTATGGAAACAGAACGAGCTGTTCTGGGATGATGATGTCACCGTATTGGGCGCTTCAGGATCACATAAATTTGACCTTGGGAGTGACAGCCTGACCGCCAACCTGGGCTATTTCACCACACCTGCCGGTATGGA
>JAJRZI010000042.1 GCA_024275295.1 Gammaproteobacteria bacterium
GCCCAGGAGATCGGGGTCCCCTCTTGATCGACCACATTGACAGTGAGATTATATGGTACCGGTGTCGGGGTTGGTGTTTTGGTGGGTGTTGGGGTTGCTGTTGACGTGGGGGTGAGGGTTGGCGTGGCCGTCGGCGAAGGAGTTTCTGTCCAGGCCGATGCGGTCATGGTGGCAGCCTCTTCAGGTGAGGGGCCGCAAGACACCAGCCCCAGTAGAAGCATGATCCATGGAAGGAGTAATATGATTCTTTTATTCATCTTCAGTTTTCTCCTTATTGTCTGGTTCTTTTATCAAGTCGCAGAGATATTCGTTTAGTTTTTCGAGGGTGGCGAAACTTATTCTTTTGCTTGTGATTGGGTCTTCGAGGGAAAAACGCCATGTAGTTGGCTGCTCTTTGTTCATCCGCCAGATGCGCAATAGGAATGATTGGTAGAATTTCTTTCGAGACATGATTCTCCAATGGTGGCGATTGGCCCTGAAAATCATTCTCATTGTATGAGCTGAGTGTAAGGAAATCGTAAGGAGGGTTGAGGCCCTGATTCATCTGTGTCCTTTGTGGGACAGTGATAGAATATGCGATGATGAATATATAAAAATACTCCGAGTTTCTCATGACCCGTATCGTTATCAAGCTCTTTGGCCCATTTCAGGTCTTTCTGCATGATAGACCGGTGTCTGAGTTTGAATCAGTCAAGGTCCAGGCATTACTGGCATATCTGGCAATAGAAGGGGGGTTGCCTTTATCTCGCGGTGTTCTGGCGGAAATGTTCTGGCCTGATCGCCAAGAGGGGGTAGCGCGAAATAATTTCAAACAGGCTCTAGCGAATTTGCGTAAAGTCCTCGGTGATAGAGACACCGACCGACCGGTGATTAAGGCGACGAACCGAACAGTCCAGTACGATCCTCGTAGCGATCTCTGGCTCGATGTGGGTGAGTTCCAGGGTTTGATAGATGCTGTTACAGCCCATCGTCATCGTCGATTGGAGACTTGTAGGACCTGCATTATTTGTTTCCAAAAAGCTGTTCACCTGATAAGGGGTACTTTTTTAGAGCAGCTAACTGTTCCAGACGCTCCAGCTTTCGATGAATGGGTGCTTATTCTGCGGGAGAGGTATCATCAACAGGCGGAAAAAGCCTTTACTGTACTTGCTGGATATTACGAGCGTTTGGGGGAGTACTCTCAAGCCCATGAAATAGTGCAGCGTCAGTTGGAATTAACACCTTGGGATGAATCTGCGCATGTAGATGAAATGCGTCTTCTGGCGTTAATGGGTCGACGTTCTGCAGCGCTGCGTCAGTTTGGTATTTGCCAGAGAATGTTGCGTGAGGAATTGGATGTTACTCCGTCGCCAAGCACCATTGCGCTCTATAACAAAATCAAAGAATCCACCCCAGGGTTAGTGGTCTCTCTGAGTCCATATACCCAGCCGTTGAAACAGCTTCATAATTTACCCCGGCCACCTACTGCGTTCGTTGGACGAGAAAGAGAATTGTTGGAGCTTTATGATCGCCTGGAGGATCCAGATTGCCGTTTAGTGAGTTTGATTGGCTCAGGTGGTATTGGCAAGACGCGTTTGGCTGTTGAGTTGGCTGTTAGAAGCGTTGGAAGCTATCAGCATGGGGTTTTTTTCGTTCCCCTGGCTACGGTCGGCCATCCAGAGGCCATACCAGAATCAATTTGCGAGGCGATAGGTATGGGTCTGTCTGGAAAAAGCGCTCCGAGAACGCAGCTAATAGATTATCTTCGTGATAAGGAAATGTTCCTGATATTAGATAACATGGAGCATTTAAAAGCGGGAGCTGATCTCCTTGTTGAGATGATTAAGGTTGCACCCCAGTCCAGGCTATTGATAACTGCCCGAGAGCCGATCAATGTCGCTGCAGAGTGGCGTTATGCTTTGAAAGGGCTAAGTTATCCCTTAGATGTGGCCGATCCTCAAAAGCGTGGAGAGATTGGCTCCTTTGACGCGGTGACTCTTTTCGCGCAAATCGCTTCCAGAATTCAAGCAAACTTTTCCTTAGAGAGAGAATATCCTGCTGTTGCTAAGATCGTGCAATTGGTGGGTGGAATACCCCTGGCGGTTGAGATGGCCGCTGCCCGGGTTGGAGAGAGTGATGTTAGGTCTATTGCTGAGGACATTGGTCGCGGTTTAGATAATCTGGTTTCCCCTATGCGAGATATGCCGGAGCGGCATCGCAGTATTCGGATAGTTTTCGAAGATACCTGGCAGCGGCTCTCTGAGCGTGAGAGATATTTGTTAGCCAGTATGTCTGTTTTTACAGGAAGTTTCAGTGCGGATGCGGCAAGTGATGTGGTGGGAGCTGATTCGAACGATTTTGATTCTTTGGAGGCTAAATGGCTGGTACATAGCGCATCTGGGCGCTTCCAGATGCATGAGTTGCTCCGTCAGTTTGCGGCAGAGAAACTTAAGCAGTTCTTTGGCTCCAACGTGCCAGGTTTGATGAGGCAACATGCGGCGTATTATTTAGGACTTGCTAGAAGACATGGGTCGGCTTTGCGCGGTGAAAACTCATTGAGTAACCTGAATGTGTTGATGCAAGAATATCAAAACATTCGCCTGGCCTGGAATTGGGCGACTTTCCAACTCGAATATGACCTTGTGGAGAGCGGATGGGCTGGGTTGGCTCGCTTCTGTTGCGCCGCTGGTTTGTTTTTCGAGAGCGAGGGTATGTTTGCAGCAGCCGTTCGCCGGATTCGGGAA
>JAJRZI010000043.1 GCA_024275295.1 Gammaproteobacteria bacterium
GCCGAATTCGAGGCTACATTTCGACGGTTAAAAAGCAGGGGCATAATGTTTTTAGCGCATTGAATGATGCATTTGAAGGTGCTGCGTTGATTCCTTCCGAGTAAAAATCTAGCGCCTACCAAAAGCAGGCTGAGTAGTTACGATTGATTCAAGCTTGACCTGGTAGACGATGCGATAACGCTGGAGGATGAGTTCCCGGATATCCTTCCGTCCTTCGGCCTCTGGAACGAACCGTCCTATCTCGGGATGCTCTTCCAGTGTATCGACAGTCTCAATGAGCTTATCGACGAACAGCTCTGCATAGTAAGGCACATCCCGTGCAATGTAGCCGTAGATATCATCAATATCCGCCTCGGCAATCTCAGACCAATGGATTTTCATACGTGGCTTTTTTTGCCAAGTAATTTCCGTTTCATTTATTCGTGGGGTATGGTGCGGCCTTCATCGATGGCCTTGAGTCCCGCCTCGATTTTTTGTTTTATATACAGCTCATACATGATGTCATCCCAGCTAGCCTGGTCTGACAAATGATCCAAGGTTTGTTGGACTGACTCTTTTGCGGTTGCCATAAAAACACCTCTTGGGTACGTCCTCAAAAGTTCGGTTGAATAAACCGAGTCTTGTACTATTATCGGCTATTCAGCAGTTAATACCAGCTTGGCAGGAATCATC
This sequence comes from Gammaproteobacteria bacterium, assembly GCA_024275295.1. GTDB lineage: Bacteria > Pseudomonadota > Gammaproteobacteria > Chromatiales > Chromatiaceae > WFXD01. Next base: position 673 of record JAJRZI010000043.1, read on the forward strand.
AACCGCCGCCAATGGCACGGTCACCCCAGCTCCTGATGATATTCTCGCCTGGATCATCAACACCTACGATGCCCGTGGCAATCTGACAACCACCAAACAGGTGCGGGACTTTGTCTATCTGGACGGCCCCACAACCGAATATACCTACGACACCCGTGGCGATCTAATGCCCCCAAAAATAGCACGGGACGGTACCAAGATCCCCTACACTGGCATTGGCCTCAACCCCATCACCGTCAAACGCTGCGGCCTGCAATACGGTACTTTCGATATCGTGAACAACCGCTGCACCAGCGCCACCCAGACCTTCGACATTCTCGGTCGGCCCACCCAACTGGCCACCAGCAAGCTCTACACCCAACAACGGCGCTATGACGCCAATGGCCGTGTAATCTGTGCCTCCGATGCCACAAACCGCTGGCGCGATTACAGCTACACCGCCACTGGCCAGCCCTCGGGCCAAAGCCTGACCGGTGTCGATGCAACCGGCAACGTCGCCCTGCTCGACCACAGCAGCACCGCCTTCGATGCCCTGGATCGTCCCGTCAGCCGTTTCGACAGTGCCGGCTATGCCACCCAGAGCGAGTACGACGAAACCGGCAACGTCACCGCCATCACCAATCCCGATGGTTACACCATCCGTTTCGAGGGGACAATAGGACAATAGCAGGGACAATGGGGGACAGACAATGGGGGACAGACCACGGTTTCCATGAAAAATATGGGCCAAACCGTGGTCTGTCCCCTATTTCCTTGGTGTATAGAGATTTATTAATCGGCAAATCATTGCCCGATAACCCACACATCACCCGCATCACCGACTGGGGTGGCCGTACCTTCCGTTACACCTATACCAACGACAACCTGGTGCGCGCCAACTCCCCGCTGGCCGTAGCCGGGAAGATCGACTCGACGACTTACGACTATTACACCACCACCGACGGCACCAGTCTCGACCACAGCAGCACGGCCTTTGATCACGACCACACGATGCATTGGGCGATTTGCCGCCCACCGTTTATACCGATAAAAACGCTGGAAACGCTACTGTAGAACTGCCTATTAGACGGGAAAGCTTACGTTTTGTTGGTTTGCGCTCTCAGCTGTAACCCGGGATTGGACAGAGCTGTATTTATGTGCCACATTTAATCACAATGTGGCACAAGGATATAATTATGGCACCGACTGATAATGAAGTGCAGATTGGCGCTCAGGGACGTGTGGTTATTCCAGCGGCCTTGCGCAAGGCTTTGAAGTTAAAACCGGGTGAGCGGCTGATAGCACGCAAGGTGGGTGAAAGCCTGGTCGTGGAGCGTCGTGAGACTGTCGAGAAGCGGCTGTGGGACATGTTTTCCCAAATTCCAGCGGATGTAAGTTTGGCGGACGAGCTGGTTTCGGAGCGGCGAGAGGAAGCCCGGCGCGAAATAGTCGGGGATGAAAAATGATCTCAGTGCTTGATGCTTCTGCTCTCCTTGCATATCTGCATCAGGAGCCAGGCTGGGAAGTGGTGCGGAAAGCTGTTGGCGGCGGCTATGTTGGTGCGGTGAACTGGTCCGAAGTTGCGCAAAAGGCTGCACACAGGGGCCTCGACGTTGGTCAGGTGCGAGGCTTGTTGGAAGAGGTCGGTTTGAGCATAGTACCGTTTACTTCGGAGCAAGCGGAAACGACGGCGCTACTCTGGCAGAAGACACGTAACAATGGGCTATCTCTGGCTGACCGTTCTTGTCTTGCTCTAGCGATTGTGCGGAATGCCACTGTATTTACTACAGACCGTGTCTGGGCAGAATTAGACTTGGGACTGGATATTCGGGTTGTGCATTGAGTGATGACGATTACCGGTTTTATTTGGAAAAACTTCAGACTGGCACAACCATGAGAGTTCTACTTTATAACGAGATCAATCCCGCCAAGATTCCTGGGTTCAAGAAGATGAAGGCCTACCTGGAGGCGGATGATTTCCGCTCGGCCGAGGTCAAGAAGGTGGGGGATAACCTCTATCGCGCGCGCTTGGACCGGAGCAACCGCCTGCTGTTTGCGATTCACCGCTACCAGGGGGAGGCCTATGCCCTGGTATTGGAGTGCATTGAACAGCATGCCTACGAAAAATCCCGTTTTCTCCATCGTGGCGCCGTGGTGGATGAGGCCCGGATTACCGTCCTGGAGTCTCTGCATGCGGTAAAGCCGGAGCCTCTGATTTATGTTAATCCCGACAATTCCACATTTAACATGCTGGATAAGATCATCTCTTTTGACGAGGCGCAAAGTGACATCTACGCCCTCCAGCCCCCACTGATTATCATTGGCTCGGCGGGTAGCGGCAAGACGGCGCTGACCCTGGAGAAGATGAAAGAGGCCGTGGGGGATATTCTGTATGTCACCCGTTCCCCCTATCTGGTGCATAACTCAAGGGATCTCTACTACGCCGCCCGTTATGCCAATGAAGACCAGCAGATCGATTTCCTCTCTTTTCAGGAGTACCTGGAGAGCATCCATGTACCCGCGGGACGGGAGATGCATTTCAAGGAGTTCTCCGCCTGGTTTGCCCGCCGCCGTGCCGCCAGCGGCCTTAAGGATGCCCATCAGTTGTTTGAAGAGTTTAAAGGGGTCATTACCGGTCCGGCGACAGATTCCCCCTATCTCGGGCGGGAAGAATACCTTGGACTGGGGATAAAACAATCCATTTTTTCCCCAGACGAGCGAGAACGGGTCTATGACCTGTTTGGCAAGTATCTGCAGACAATGAATGAGCAGGGATTCTACGATGCCAATATCCTCAGCCATGAGTATCTGGAAAAAGTAGCGCCGCACTATGATTTCATCGTCGTGGATGAAGTACAGGATCTGACCAATATCCAGATGCGGCTTATCTTGAAGTCATTGCGTGATCCGGCGGGGTTTATTCTCTGTGGCGATTCAAACCAGATCGTACACCCCAATTTTTTCTCCTGGTCCAAGATCAAGAGTTTTTTCTACCAACAGGAGGGTTCGGCACCGCAAGCGGATTTGATCCGTATTCTCAATACCAACTATCGCAACTCCCCCCAGGTGACCGAGGTAGCCAACCGGGTTTTGAAGATTAAGGGCGCCCGCTTCGGCTCCATCGACAAAGAGAGTAACTACCTGGTGGAGAGTAACGCCCACAACACCGGGGAAGTGATTCTGCTCCAGGACGATGAAGACATAAAGGCTGAACTTGACCACAAGACCCGCCACTCGACCCGCTTTGCCGTCATTGTCATGCACCCGGACGATAAGGCACTGGCCAGTGCCTGCTTCAGTACACCGCTGGTCTTTTCGGTGCAGGAGGCCAAGGGGCTGGAGTATGAGAATATCGTGCTCTACAACTTCACATCAAAAGAAGAACAACGGTTTCGGGAGATCACCCGGGGAGTGGAGCATGCAGACCTTCAGCAGGGGCTGAGCTACGCCAGGACAAAAGATAAGAGCGACAAATCCCTTGAGGTCTACAAGTTTTATATCAATGCCCTCTATGTGGCCATTACCCGTGCGGTGCGCAATATTTACCTCATAGAGCGGACAACCAGGCAGCGTCTGTTTGACCTGCTTGACCTGCGCCCCGCCAAAGAGGGCTTGCAACTGGAGAAACAGGATTCCAGCCTGGATGAGTGGCGCATGGAGGCACAGCGGCTGGAACTTCAGGGCAAGCAGGAGCAGGCGGAGAATATCCGCAGCCAGATCCTGAAGCAGAAATCCGTGCCCTGGGAGGTACTGCACGGTGAGTCTTTGGCGCAGCTCCAGCACAAGGCGATTGAAGAAAACAATAAAAAGGCGAAGATAAGCCTGTTTGAATACTCCCTGGTCCACCGGGATCAATCCCGTTTGAATGCGCTGATCAAATCCGGATTCGCCCCGGCCAGGAACCCGGATAAAGGGCAGAAGCTGCTGAACAAAAAGCACTATATGCCCTACGACCTGAAACACCCGGGCGCCGTGTTACGGCAAACAGATCAGTACGGTATCGATTTTCGCAATATCTTCAATCAGACACCGCTGATGATTGCCAGCCGCCTGGGCAATGAAACATTGATCAGGGAATTGAGAGAGCGGGGGGCGAATACCGAGTTGATCAATAATGCCGGATTCAATGCCTTCCAGATCGCCTTGGAGCAGACGCTGGACAATCCGAAATACTGCAACAAAAAACTGGCGGCCGTTTATCGCCTGCTGGAGCCTGACTGCCTGGATATCCAGGTGGATGAACGCCTGATCAAGCTGGATAAACGCTCAATGGAATTCCTGATGCTCAACCTGATGATGGCGATGTTCTACGTCCGGCTTGGGGAAAAAATCGTTTACACCCGGGGGGCCTTTCAAA
>JAJRZI010000044.1 GCA_024275295.1 Gammaproteobacteria bacterium
AACCTGGACCGCGAGATCGCCCGACTGAAACTGGAGGCGATGGGGGTGACCATCGATACCCTGACCCCCGAGCAGATCGCTTATTTGAGCTCCTGGGAAGAGGGGACGTAATTTAGATGGACTACTAGTAATAGGAATGGTTCTGACTTCCGGGATCGCGTATCTCGGAAGTTTTTGTATCTTTGGAGTGCAGAGGCTTGCTTCAACTCTGGAGTTTGAAGCTCTGCTTTTTAATGACCTCGGCACTCAGAAGGAGCGGGTGAAAAAGAGGTGATTCCCACTTGAATTGGGGACCTTTTTGTTGTATAGTGATTGTGGTTCAATTGCGACGGGGATGATAAGGAGGGTTTAGGCGAATATTGAAATTCTTGGGTGAAGTCCAATGAGTTCTCTGGATGGATTCGTCCGTGAATGTTGTTTTCATGTCCGGAAGCAGATAGTTGCTGTACGTGAGTAGTTACGAAGAAATTGGTTGAATAAGCAAAGATTAGACCGTACATAACTCAGAGAGGTAAATAAGGTTCTAAGACTGGAGGCAATGCTGTGTTATCACCTGAAGTTGCTACTGTAATAAAAATGCTGGAGTCGTTACCTGAGGATATGCAGGAACGGGCAATAGAGCAGTTGCGGGAATACATTGCAGATCTGCAAGATGAACTTCAGTGGGATACACTATTCAAGGGGACACAATCACAATTGATTGCTGCTGCTCGACATGCCAAGCAGAAAATTACTGAAGGGCAAGCTGAGCCGATGGACTATGATCGGCTATGAAGTCAGACACTTTGCCATCTTTCTGGAAAGCCTATGCTACCCTCGATGAAAATATCAAGCGCAGGGCAAGGAAGGCCTTTCGCTTGTGGGCACAGAACCCTTTTCACCCCTCTTTGCGGTTCAAGTGTATTAAGCGTGAGGAAGACATTTGGACTGTGCGGATAACCCGAGGCTATCGTGCCCTTGGTATTCTTGAAGGTGATACAGTCACCTGGTTTTGGATTGGCAGCCACGATGATTATGAGCGCTTTTTCTCCTGATGAGGGAGAGCGGCAGAACGACTTACTGCAGCAGACCGTGCTCCGGAGAGCGATAATAAGTAGGTGGTTTGTTAACCATCGCTCTGGGTGGCAAAGGTTATGAGGGAGCGCCGCAGCGGCGGGTGATTCTCTCGTTAGGCAGGTCTGATTATGGCAAAGCCTCTGACTAGAAAGCAATTGCTTGATCGTCTTTCGGATTCCCTACGCGTTATTGAGCTGGGTGTGCAACTATACGATGCAGGAGAACTAGTTGCATGGATGCCTATTGCTACAGAACTTTACAAGCTTCTCATAGGCGACCGTTATGGCGCCCTCGTTCCAGAGCTGTTTCCTGATCTTCGGTTTCATCCGGTTCGCTCTCGCATATCCAAGGGCGCGATTCTGTATAAGCTGCGGGTTCCCAAGATAAGGTTTGATGAGAAGCGTATCGCTTTTGATCTCTTCGATCTAGATGTTGAAAGGGTTACCCTGGATGTATGGCTTCAACAAGACATTGCTGAAGTGGGAAGTCGACAACTTGTCATAGCAGACTTTGTGACTATTATGCGGCACAATGTCTCTGCCCATACTAGCCGAAAGGTTTTGGGGGCAAAGCAGGTGAATTCCGGGACTTTGCAGGGCTAGTGGAATCAGGTATGGAACGTCCCGCTTATACGAGGATCCTCATCGACCTGGCATCATATGTGGTCAGGGCAGTAAATGAAGCTGCGGATCGCGAGCCTGGCTCGCGTCTTTCGCTAATCAAACAGCGCGATTTACTGCAAATCACGCAGAGCTATAATCATGCAAAGGAGATAATGGACCAGATGGTTCAAGCGGGTGTAGTATCTGGAGATTCAGTCAGGGTAGCCGTTCGAGAACTTGAGCGTAGTACTCGACTGTTGATTCCAGGCGAACTCAAGGCTCCATCCCGCTTAATCCTCACGCACCTTGGTAAGGCCTACAGGTTCTGTTATCTTGCACAACACGATGGAAGATGTCTGTTCAAGGCCATAGCTGCTGTTGAGATGCTGAGTATTCTCCTTGATGAAACAGTTCCAAAACGGCACCGTGCGACCTTATTCTTCGATCTTGGGCAAATGTATGATTTTTCATCCCGTGCACTTGGCAGAGTGGTGTGCTGGAGGATTTCACTTAGATACTACCAGCGAGCGATGGAGTTGACTTCAGACGATGAGGATCCTAACTTGCTCGCTGATGTCGCGTGGAAAGCCGCTTGGGTTGCGTTGAAGCTCCTGCGTATACGGATGGCGATGAGCTTCTTCCGTGAGGCACGTCGGGTCTATCGGAGCAGACCCAAATAACACGCACATGAAGCCGACGCCACTATCGCAACAAATTGCATGAGCGTACTTTCACATTTTACGGGCGCTCGAATATTGATGTTAGCACCATCGCAGCCACTGCGTGGCTTATGTGCCAGCTGCTGTGAAGCCCTATCCATGCCTAAAGGTGAAATAGATGAAATGGCTAAAGCAAAACTACACAATAATCCTACTGGTAATGGGTGAGATTGGGAGTTTCGGCTGGACTACCTTTTCATTAGTTCTAGATATAAGAGAAGTGACTCCGATGTTTGATTGGAGATATTCGGCTCTAGCTGGTTTCTTCATTTTTTCTATTCTAATTGGTGTGCACATATTTTCACTTAAAAAAACAACTCTCCCCCAGATTGGATATTTTATTTGAAGATGTTCCTCCGTATCGCCATGACTTCAAGCGAAACCGCAAAGATTATACTCTTCTACGCGTGGGTATCGCTAATTTTGGTGGAAAAACGATTGAAGATGTTAGGGTTTCTTTAGAGAAGCTATCTCCACAGGGAATCCCGTTTGGGCCGATTAAATTGCTATTCATGCACCAGAGAAATCTTGGCGATTCTTATGAATTACACCCAGGAAA
>JAJRZI010000045.1 GCA_024275295.1 Gammaproteobacteria bacterium
GATAAAGGGTTGTTGAAGGTGATGTCCAAGATGGGTATCTCAACCTACCAATCCTACTGCGGCGCACAAATCTTTGATGCCATCGGCCTCTCCAGTGATTTCGTGGAGAAATACTTCACCTGCACCGCTACCACCATTGAGGGCGTGGGACTGAGTGAGGTCGCCGAGGAGGCCGTGCGCTGGCACCGCGACGCCTATGGTGAGAGCCACATCTACCGCAAGCATCTGGATGTCGGTGGCGATTACGCTGTGCGCACCCGTGGCGAGAGCCACATCTGGACTGCCGATACCATCTCCAAGCTGCAACACGCCACCCGCTCCAATGACAGCAAGACCTACGAAGAGTATGCGCGCATCATCAATGAGCAGAACGAAGAGCTGCTGACCCTGCGTGGTCTGTTTGATCTCGATTTCAGCGCCGAGCCTGTGCCGCTGGATGAGGTGGAGTCTGCCAAGGATATCGTCAAGCGCTTCGCTACCGGCGCCATGTCCTACGGCTCTATCTCGTATGAGGCCCACTCCACCATCGCGATGGCGATGAACCGCATTGGCGGGAAGTCCAATACCGGTGAGGGTGGTGAGGAGCCAGAACGCTTTATACCGATGGAGAATGGCGACTCCAAACGCTCCGCCATCAAGCAGGTGGCCTCCGGTCGTTTCGGTGTCACCACCGAGTATCTGGTCAACGCCGATGATATCCAGATCAAGATGGCTCAGGGTGCCAAGCCCGGTGAGGGTGGTCAGCTGCCAGGGCATAAGGTGGATCACACCATCGCCCGGGTACGCCACTCCACCCCAGGGGTGGCACTGATCTCACCTCCACCACACCACGATATCTACTCAATTGAAGATCTGGCCCAGCTGATCCACGATCTAAAAAACACCAACCCTAAGGCACGGATCAGCGTAAAGCTGGTCTCCGAGGTGGGTGTTGGCACTGTAGCAGCAGGCGTCTCCAAGGCGCATGCTGACCATGTCACCATCTCTGGCTATGACGGTGGTACCGGCGCCAGCCCACTCACCTCCATCAAACATGCCGGCTCCCCCTGGGAGATTGGTTTGGCCGAAACCCATCAGACCCTGGTGATGAACAAGCTGCGCAGTCGCATCTCTGTACAGGTTGACGGTGGTCTGCGTACCGGTCGGGATGTGGTGATCGGCGCACTGCTGGGTGCCGATGAATTTGGCTTTGCCACTGCACCGCTGATCGTGCAGGGCTGCATCATGATGCGTAAGTGCCACCTCAACACCTGTCCGGTGGGCGTAGCCACTCAAGATCCTGAGCTGCGCAAGCGCTTCTCAGGTAAGCCTGAGTACCTGGTCAACTACTTCTTCTTCATTGCCGAAGAGGTACGCCAACTGATGGCAAAGCTGGGCTACCGCTCATTCAACGAGATGATTGGCCAACGCACACGCCTGAACACCCGTCAAGCCATCAACCATTGGAAGGCCAAAGGGCTGGACTACTCCCGCATTCTGCATATGCCAGAGGCTGCACCTGGTGTAGGTATCTACAACAGTGAAGGCCAGGATCATGGTCTGGAACAGGCGCTGGACAATCAGCTGATCAAACAGGCCATGCCTGCTTTAGAGAACGGCACACCCGTTCGCATCGAAACCGATGTACATAACTACAACCGCACTGTCGGCACCATGCTTTCGGGCGAGGTTGCCCGCCGCTATGGCCATGCTGGTCTGCCGGATGACAGCATCTACATCAAGGCAGAGGGCACAGGTGGTCAGAGCTTTGGTGCCTGGCTGGCCAAAGGTGTCACTGTCGAGCTATCCGGCGTGGCCAACGACTATGTTGGCAAAGGGCTATCAGGTGGACGGATTGTCGTCTACCCGCCCAAAGCAACACCTATTGTGCCGGAAGAGAATATCATTGTCGGCAATACCGTGCTCTACGGTGCGATCTGCGGCGAAGTCTATTTCCGTGGCATCGCAGGCGAGCGTTTTGCCGTGCGAAACTCTGGCGCCACTGCTGTTGTTGAAGGCGTTGGCGATCATGGCTGTGAATATATGACCGGCGGCATTGTAGTCTGTCTCGGCGCTACCGGTCGCAACTTTGCAGCAGGTATGAGCGGCGGTATTGCCTATGTGTTGGATGCCGCAGGTGACTTCGAACAGCACTGCAATCTGGCCATGGTTGAACTGGAACCTGTCACCGCCGAGGATGATGCCCTTGAAGCCAGCGAGCATCAGGGTGGTGATCTTGAAGCACATGGTCGGGTGAACATCAGCCACGACATTACCCGTTATGACGCTATCCGTCTTAAGCAATTAATTGAACAACATTTACATTACACCAGCAGCCAGCGGGCCAAAGAGATCCTGGACAACTGGGATCAGAGCCTGCCGCAATTTGTGAAGGTTATGCCAGTGGAGTATCGCCGCGCACTGCACGAACTGCAGGCCCAACAACAGGCGACAAACAGTATTGAGGAGGGTTGTTAATGGGCAAGCCCACAGGCTTTCTGGAGTTCCCACGTCAGGATCGGACCTATGCGCCGGCTGCTGACCGGGTAACCCACTACGATGAATTTATTATCCCTCTCAGCACCGAGGTGATCACCCAACAGGCTGCCCGCTGTATGGATTGCGGCATCCCCTTTTGCCACAACGGCTGCCCGGTCAACAATATCATTCCAGACTGGAATGACCTGATCTATAAGGGTGAATGGCAACAGGCCATGGGTGTGCTGCACTCCACCAACAACTTCCCGGAGTTTACCGGCCGCATCTGCCCCTCACCCTGCGAGGCCGCCTGCACCCTGAATATTGATGACAATCCGGTCACGATCAAAACCATCGAGTGCGCTATTGTTGATCGCGCCTGGAAAGAGGGTTGGATCGTTCCACAGGTACCGCCACATAAAAGCGGTAACCGGGTTGCTGTCGTAGGTTCTGGCCCCTCTGGCCTGGCCTGCTCCCAGCAACTTGCGCGTGCCGGACATGCCGTCACGCTGTTTGAAAAGAATGATCGCATTGGTGGGTTGATGCGCTATGGCATCCCTGATTTTAAACTCAGCAAGCATCTGATTGACCGACGGATCGGCCAGATGCGTGCCGAAGGTGTCGAGTTTCGCCCCAAGGTGCATATCGGCGTGGACATCCCTGCCTCACAACTGACCAGTGAATATGATGCCGTTGTACTCACAGGCGGATCAGAACAGTCGCGTGATCTGCCCGTCCCTGGCCGGAAACTGGCCGGCATTCACTTCGCCATGGATTTTCTACGCCAAAGCAACAAGCGTGTGGCAGAAGATCTGATCCCTGAAGATGAAGAGATCATCACAACGGATCAGCATGTTATTGTCATTGGTGGCGGTGATACCGGTTCTGATTGCGTCGGCACATCAAACAGACAGGGCGCACTCTCTGTTACACAGCTTGAACTGATGCCGCAGCCGCCGGAAAAAGAGGACAAAGCCACCACCTGGCCCGATTGGCCACAAAAGATGCGCACCTCCTCCTCTCAGGAAGAGGGTTGTGAACGCATATGGAGCGTTGCCACCAAAAAGTTTACCGGCGAAGATGGCCAGGTAAAGGCCATCCACTGCATCAAGGTTGAATGGACTCAGGATGACACTGGCAACTGGAATATGAATGAGGTTGAAGGCTCTGAATTTGAACTACCCGCAGACAAGGTCTTTCTGGCGATGGGCTTTCTGCACCCTGTACATAAAGGGATGCTGGAAGAGCTGGGGGTTGAATTGAACAGCCGGGGGAATGTGCAGGCCAACGATACAAATTACAGCACCTCTGTCGACAAGGTCTTTGTCGCAGGTGATATGCGCAGGGGGCAGTCTCTTGTTGTATGGGCCATACGAGAAGGTCGTCAATGTGCCCGCGCAGTAGATGAGTTTCTTATGGGAGCAACCAATCTACCCCGTTAGTCCTGCACATAAGAGTTGCTGTATAAATGAATAGGGGCGCATAAACGCCTCTATTTTTTTGGTTGCTCAGCAAGTGGTACCTCAACCCAGAAAGTGCTGCCTTCCCCCTCTTTACTTTCTACTCCAATCCGGCCACCCATAAGCTCCAACAGGTTAGAGGTAATATTCAACCCAATACCCGTTCCCTCAATTTTGGAATCATGCCCAGCAACCCGGTTAAAAGGGAGAAAAATATCACTCATCTGCTGTGGCGTAAGCCCGATACCTGTATCCGTGATCGCAAGATAACAAAAGCCATCTCTTATCTCTGGTGATTCCAGCGTTACACTGCCGCCATCCCGGTTATACTTGATACCGTTAGACAACAGATTAAGAATTACCTGCTTCATACGCATATAGTCCACAACAACCTCAACATCGCAACTACTGGCATTATCCTTGAGCGTGATACCTGATTGTTTGGCAATTGGAGATACAATCTTTACACACTCATCTACCGCATCACCTAAACGGACATGGGTTGGAAAAATCTCCATCTTATCCGCTTCCTGCTTGGCGAAATCCAATATGCCATTAATAAGATCAAGCAGATGCCATCCGGCTTTTCTGATTTGACTCATATATTCACTCTGTTCTTTATTGAGTGAATCATCTTCATCCTCAACCAGTTGGGCAAAGCCCAAGATGGCACTCATTGGGGTACGCAGTTCATGGCTCATACTGGACAGAAATACAGATTTTGCCTCATAAGCCGTTTCAGCTGCATCTCTAGCCTCGGCAAGATGAGTATTAAGTATCTCATTTGAAAACTGAAGCTTTAATGCATTCTCCAGCGTATCGGCATAGTTACGGCATGAGCGCACCATGAGCAATGCAAACAGCAGGAGCACCATGCCACTGACAAGATGGTATTGATCATTTTGGTAAAAAAACCAGATGCCAGGAGCCACTGTTGCAGGTATCAAAAAAGCAGTAAATACTTTTACCATTGAGGCATGTGTAGACAAACCACCGGCACATAATCCAGCGATAACGAACAGCACAAAACTTTGGGTTTCTATTGGTGCATCAGTGGCTATGATGGGCATAACCCCTACCAGACATCCGCCTAAAAATGCACTGACCGTATAGATGCCAACCCAATATTGATAGTCTCTCTTTTGCTCATGCCGATACCTCATAAGCAGCCAGCAACGCACCAGTGTGACCACGATAAAGACAAAATACCAAACTATCAGCATCGTACTGGATACCAACCCAGCCAACATAAAGGCGACACAACTTACAACAGCCAATGAGCCAATCACTGCAATAGGGAGCTGGTCATAGAGAAGATCTACCTGGGCAGCAAAAACCTTCTCTACTACGCAGTCACTATCTTTCTGATTCAGGTCTTTAAACGGGTTTTGCATAGCATTTCATAGCCACAACAGCATTATCAAAGCAGCTGTCCTACGTCAGATAGAGCGATTTATTAAAATAATCACTAAAGCAGAACCTACCCTCACACCGCCTCGTGTTTATGCATCAGATTCCGTGTACAATCGACACTAATATTTCGAATAAATTATAGGAGCTTTTCCGTGCCAGTGCTGAAGAATGATCGGTTACTTCGTGCCCTCCTGCGCGAGCCTGTTGACATCACCCCAGTCTGGATGATGCGTCAAGCCGGACGCTATCTCCCAGAATATAAAGCCACACGGCAAAAAGCCGGCAGCTTTATGGATCTATGCCAAAACCCGGAACTGGCCTGCGAGGTCACCCTTCAGCCTCTGGAGCGTTATCCTCTTGATGCCGCTATTCTCTTTTCAGACATTCTGACCATCCCTGATGCCATGGGTCTGGGACTCTATTTCAGCGAGGGCGAGGGGCCGCGTTTTGAACGCCCCGTCAAAAACACCGCTGATGTGCATGCCATCGGAGTTCCCGATCCTGAGCAAGAACTGAAATATGTGATGGATGCCGTACGCACTATCCGTGGAGAGCTGGATGGCCGGGTACCACTGATTGGTTTTTCAGGCAGCCCATGGACACTCGCCACCTATATGGTCGAAGGCAGCAGCACCAAAAACTTCGCAAAATCCAAAGGCATGATGTTTGATGACCCTGGGCTGATGCATGAACTGCTTGGCAAGCTGGCCGACTCTGTCACATCCTATCTCAATGCCCAGATTGCTGCAGGCGCTCAGGCTGTGATGATCTTTGATACCTGGGGCGGTGTCCTTAGCCCGCGTGACTATGACGCCTTCTCCCTCTCTTACATGGAACGTATTATCGAGGGACTGACGCGCGAAAATGAGGGTCGCCGCGTGCCTGTAATCATGTTCACCAAGAATGGCGGACAGTGGCTGAGTCGCATGGCAGAGAGTGGCGCCGATGCACTGGGTGTCGACTGGACCACCGAGCTGGCCGATGCACGGGTTCAGGTACGGGATAAGGTTGCTCTACAGGGCAATATGGATCCCTGCATTCTCTACTCATCCCCTGAGCGCATCCGTGAAGAGGTTGCCCACGTTCTCGACAGCTACGGCCATGGCCCCGGCCATGTCTTTAACCTGGGGCATGGCATTCATCCCGAGGTTGACCCAGAGCATGCCGGTATCTTTATTGAAGCAGTGCATGAGTTGAGCAAACCCTACCACTCCTGATCAGCACCCATAGCTACAAAAAAGGCGGCCATTATAGGCCGCCTTTTTTGTAGCCCTAATGCTTCAGCCGCTCATGCAGTGGACTGCTGCGTGGAAAGTGGGCACGTAAAAATTCCATCTGATCCGCCAGGATATGCCGCCCCGGTAGAAAGATATATTCAGCATGGGTTGGGGCAAATGGAATGGCCAAAAGCTCCATCCCCGCGGCCTCCGGGGTACGCCCCGCCTTGTGATTGTTGCAGCGGATACAGGCCGTCACCACATTATTCCAATGATCCGGGCCACCCTGACTCAGCGGTAGCACATGATCCCGAGAGAGCATCCGGTAATTGAAGTGACGCCCACAATAGAGGCAGAGGTGATTATCACGCTGGAACAGTGCAGAATTATTTAGCGGTGGAATATATTTTGCCCGCATCTTAACCAGGGCATGACTATCGCCATAGGTGGCAATGATCGAGTTGACTTGCACCGTGCTGCGCTTATGTGTGTGGGCATTTATACCGCCATGCAGACAATAGAGCACACTACCGCATCTATATGCGATCTGATCGAGGAAGTGTAAGCGCACGGCATCCCGATAGTCGATCCACTCCAAGGGCATGACCGCTACATCTGTGCGCAGGATTTGTTGCCGAAGATCCACCATAACCTTACCATCATGTGAAGCCTGTACTTTAAGTCTTGCACGGTTGTGCCCATGCTGCAAATCCCAAGGGATTTCAAACCCAATAGAAAGGAAAACAGACTTTAAAACAGCTCATTATGCACAGACCCGATCTACCGTATAATTATTCCCCCATAAATCCTTTATTAAAAAACATCTGAAAAAAGCAATAACAACCTGTTGTTTTTATTATAAAAAAAATTGCTAGTCTACTTTTCAAAAAAAGCAATAACAATTTTTAACCACCAAGCACACACTACGTACGGTAAATTTTCCACAAAGTTATCCACAGACCAAAAAGCCCTCATGGGAATTTACTTACTTTATTAACGAGTTACATTAACCTTCTAACCTTCAACAGTGAAAATAGTGCATAACTAAAAGATCACTGGGATAAGAAATAAGACAAAAATCAGGTAGAGTTGTAGCCATGCCTACCGGATCTATTCTTCGCATTGCAGTGCCAGTACCACTCTATACCTGCTTTGACTACCTCCCACCCAGTGGCGTGGATCCAACCACATTGCCATCTGGCATCCGCTTACGCGTACCCTTTGGGCGGGGAGAGCGCATTGGGGTGCTGGTCGAGCGGGTTTCGGCCTCCACTTTTGATGCTGATTCACTCAAACCTGCCACTGCCGCACTGGACAGTCAACCACTGTTGACAGATCAGGATCTGAAGCTGCTGCTCTGGGCTGCTACCTATTACCAGCACCCCCCCGGAGAGGTGATTGCCGCAGCGCTACCCGTACGCCTGCGCAAGGGAGAGGAGGCAGCAAAGCTTGAGATTACCGGGTGGCGACTGACGGCCAGCGGTGAGACCGCCCAACCCACCCATGCCCCCCGACAGTTACAGATAATCCAGACCCTGACGGAACACCCCGCAGGCATAACACAGCAGGCACTCTATGCCCTTTGTGGCAGTTGCCGTCCTGTCTTGCGAAACCTGGAAGAGAAGGGTTGGGTGGAACCCTGTGAGCTTAAACCGCAACACCCGCCCACAACACGGGACAGCCCCAGACTGACACTCAACCCCGCCCAGAGAGATGTCATCACGGCAGTCTCGGCTGGCATGCAGGGATTCAACGCCTTTCTGCTGAACGGTGTGACCGGCAGCGGCAAGACGGAAGTCTATCTGAGTCTCATCGAAGAGGTACTGGCGGCAAACCGGCAGGCCCTGGTTCTGGTACCTGAGATTGCATTGACCCCCCAACTAATGCAGCGATTCCAATCCCGCATCAACTCACCGATTGCCCTGCTCCATTCCGGCCTCTCTGATCGGGAAAGAGAGCGGGCCTGGCTGGCTGCAAGCCGGGGAGAGGCATCAGTAATACTGGGCACCCGCTCTGCCATCTTTACCCCTGCACCACGGCTGGGGCTAATCATCGTCGATGAAGAGCATGATCTCTCCTTCAAGCAGCAGGATGGCTTTCGCTACTCAGCCCGCGACCTGGCTATTGTCAGGGCGCAACGCCAGTGCCTCCCGGTACTACTCGGTTCAGCCACACCTTCACTGGAGAGTCTGCACAATGTCACAACCGGGCGCTATCAAGGGTTGGAACTGCCCGAGCGGGCCGGTGATGCCAAGCCGCCCAGGATAGATCTACTCGATATTCGGTCTGCCCCGCTAAATGGCGGGCTATCCCCTGCACTTTTGCGCATGCTGGATGAAGAGTTGACCACCGGAAACCAGGTGCTGCTGTTTCTCAATCGCCGGGGTTATGCCCCGGTTGTCATCTGCCACCACTGTGGCTGGCTATCCGCGTGCCCCCGCTGCGATGCCCGCATGACCCTGCACCTCGGCACTCGCCTGCTATGGTGTCATCACTGTGGACATCAACGTCGCCTCTACCGTGAGTGTCCAGAGTGCAAGGGCAGTGACCTGCGCCCATTGGGACAGGGCACCGAGCAGCTGGAGGAGGTGCTGGCACAACAGTTTCCCAACCACCCGATCACCCGGATCGACCGGGACAGCACACGCAAAAAGGGGGCATTGGAGAAGCTGCTCAATACAGTACATGCCGGCCATTGCCGCATCCTGCTGGGGACGCAGATGCTGGCCAAGGGACACCACTTTCCCGATGTCACCCTGGTGGGTATTCTGGATGTGGATCAGGGTCTCTTCAGCGCTGACTATCGTGCCGCTGAGCGCATGGCTCAGTTGGTAGAGCAGGTGGCCGGGCGGGCCGGCCGGGCCAGTAAATCCGGCCGGGTGCTGATCCAGACCCGGCATCCTGACCACCCTCTGCTGCAGACCCTGATACACCAGGGCTACAACGCCTTTGCCCAGGTCTGTCTCAACGAGCGGCAACAGGCCCACCTGCCACCCTTTTGCTATCAGGCGCTGCTGCGCGCTGAGTCCCCCTCACCGGAACAGCCGATAGGTTTTTTGGAGGATGCCGCCAAACAGGCCAAGCAACTCAATATACAGGGGGTTGAACTGTGGGGGCCTGTCCCCGCCCCGATGGAGCGGCGGGCTGGCCGTACCCGCGCCCACCTGCTGATTCAAGCCAACCATCGCAGCACACTGCACCAGCTACTGGGCCAGTTGATTCCATCACTGGGCAGACTGAAAAGCGCCCGCAGCATTCGCTGGTCTATCGACGTTGACCCGCAGGAGATGCTGTAATCGAAAGGCGCATTTTCATTGATCTGGATTCCCAACTATTTCCCTATTCCTGTTATCCTTAACGGCTATCTTAATTAAATATTTTTCGAGTGAATGAAAGCCCAGATCCAACACCTCATCTCCCAGGCCCTTGATCAGCTTGTGGCTGATGGCACACTCCCTGCCGACCAGATCCCTCAACCTGTTATTGAGCGTGCCCGCGACACCACGCATGGCGATTTTGCCTGCAATATCGCCATGGTGTTGGCCAGGGTTGCCCGCTGCCGTCCCCGTGATCTGGCAGAAAAGGTGGTCGCCAGCCTGCCCCCATCCCGGCACATTGCAAAGGTCGAGATCGCCGGGCCGGGGTTCATTAACTTCACCCTCACACCCGATGCCTATCTGGCGCTGGTGCCGGAGATCATCCAACAGGGCCATGGGTTTGGCCGCAGCAACATCGGTGCCGGCAGGCAGGTGCAGGTCGAGTTTGTCTCTGCCAACCCCACCGGTCCGCTGCATGTAGGGCATGGTCGCGGTGCCGCCTATGGCGCAACCGTAGCCGATCTGCTGGAGGCCGTTGGTTTCACGGTGCATCGTGAGTACTACGTCAACGATGCAGGCCGCCAGATGGATATCCTGGCCACCAGCGTCTGGCTGCGTTATCTGGGGCTTTGTGGCGAGAGTTTTCCATTCCCATCCAATGGCTACAAAGGTGACTATGTGCTGGAGATTGCTGCCATCCTGCACCGGGAGCACGGTGACGATTACTGCCAAAGTGCAGACCAAGTGTTTGCCAATCTGCCGCAGGATGAGACAGAGGAGCAGCCTGATGGTGATAAAGAGGCCTATATTGATGCCCTCATTAGCCGTGCAAAAGAGCTGCTGGGCGATGTGCGTTACCGCTATGTTTTTGAGCTGGGCCTGAACAATATCCTGGATGATATCCGGGATGATCTGGAGGGCTTTGGGGTCTGCTACGAGCGGTGGTACTCCGAACGCAGCCTGGTGGAGAGCGGTGCCGTCAATAAGGCGGTTGAACGCCTGCGCAGCTCGGGGCACATGTATGAGAAAGAGGGTGCCCTCTGGTTCCGCTCTACCGATTACGGTGATGAGAAGGATCGCGTGGTTGAACGGGATAACGGCCAGACCACCTACTTTGCCTCGGATATTGCCTATCATGCCGAGAAGCTGGAGCGGGGTTTTGATCGAGTCATCGATGTCTGGGGTGCCGACCACCACGGCTATGTCCCGCGTGTAAAGGCCGCACTGGAGGCGCTGGGCGATGACCCCAGCAAGATGGATGTGCTGCTGGTGCAGTTTGCCAATCTCTACCGCAATGGGCAGAAGGTGCAGATGTCCACCCGCTCCGGCTCCTTTGTCACCCTGCGTGAACTGCGGGAAGAGGTGGGGCGCGATGCGGCCCGCTTCTTCTATGTGATGCGCAAGTGTGAACAGCATCTGGATTTTGATCTGGATCTGGCCAAATCCCAATCCAGTGACAACCCCGTCTACTATGTGCAGTACGCCCATGCGCGGGTCTGCAGCGTATTCCGGCAGGCAGCGGAGAAGGGCATCCCGGTAGCGATCTCATCCGGCACCACCCATCTGGAACAGCTCACCGAGGCGCATGAACAGGCGCTGTTGCGCACCCTCTCCCGCTATGCCGAGGTGGTCGAGACGGCCGCGCTCAATGAGGAGCCGCACCAGCTGGTGCACTATCTGCGGGAACTGGCCCAGGATTTCCATACCTACTACAATGCCCACCAGTTCCTGGTCGAGGATGCCGCCCTGCGTGATGCCCGACTGAAGCTGATCCTGGCTGCCCAGCAGGTGGTCAGAAACGGACTCAATCTGCTGGGCGTCTCTGCACCGGAGCGGATGTAAGTGGCCCGCGATTACAAAACCCGCGCCAACCCAAAACCAAAGAAGCAGCAGACATCCGGCTGGATATGGTTTTTTGCCGGCCTGTTGGTGGGGCTGTTTATTGCGGGTCTGGCCTGGCTCAAACTTGGCCCACAGTCTGCTGGTCACAGGTTGGTTCCCAAACCTGCCAGTTCCACTGCTCACCAGCAGAAGCGTTCGCATACAAAACCTGAGGCGCAGCGATCACTGCCACCAAAACCCCGCTTTGATTTCTACACCGTCCTGCCTGAGATGGAGGTCGTGGTGCCTTAACCAGAGCCGGAACCGGCACCCAGGCACACAGCTAAAAAACCAACCGCCAAAGGCACACCTGCAGCTGGCAGCACAGCCTATATGCTCCAGATGGGGTCATTTCGCAAGTACTGGGATGCAGACAGAATGAAGGCCAGCCTGGCACTATTGGGTATACAGGCCGAGATCCAAAAGGTAACGATCAATAATAAAGAGACCTACCACCGGGTACGCAGTGGCCCATACCATAGCAGCCAGCAGATCAATAAGATCCGCACCCAGTTGCAGAAGAACAGGATAAAAAGCCTCCTGATCAAACTGAGGTAATCCTTATCTTCCTGAATCAAGGCGGGATCAGCCAAAGCGATTGGAACCCCGCTCAATAGCCTGTACAATTCGCAGCTTTTTTGCCTCGGCAAAGGGTATCAAGGCCTCCTCTTAATGTTGGAACTCCTCCGCACCCATCGCCCCGCCAGTTTTAAAGATGATCTGCTGTCAGGTCTGACCGTAGCATTGGCACTGGTGCCGGAGGCCATCGCATTTGCCTTCGTTGCATGGGTGAATCCTCTGGTCGGACTTTATGCCGCCTTTATGGTGGGACTGATCACCGCCTCAATCGGCGGCCGCCCCGGCATGATCTCTGGCGCCACGGGCGCCCTGGCGGTGGTCATGGTTGCGCTGGTTTCCAGCCACGGTGTCGAGTACCTGTTTGCCGCCGTGGTGCTGATGGGGATAATCCAGATGCTGGCCGGGGCATTGCGCCTGGGTAAGTTCATCCGTATTGTGCCGCATCCAGTGATGCTGGGCTTTGTGAATGGTCTGGCCATTGTGATCTTTCTCGCGCAACTGCAAAACTTTCAGATCGCCGGAACCCAGGGGGATACAGAGTGGATGAGCGGCAGCGGACTCTGGCTGATGCTGGCTATGGTCGGGCTGACGATGGTCATCATTCACTACCTGCCCCGTTTTACCACGGCCGTGCCTTAGTCACTGGCTGCCATTGTGGTAGTTTCACTGCTGGTGATCGGTCTTGGACTGGATCTGCGTACAGTCGGCGATCTCGCCTCCATTGCCGGTGGTTTTCCCGAGTTTCATATCCCATCGGTTCCATTCACGCTGGAGACGCTCTGGATCATCCTGCCCTACTCCATCATTCTGGCAGCGGTCGGCCTGATTGAGTCACTCCTGACGCTAAGCCTGATCGATGAGATCACCGAAACCCGCGGACGCGGCAATAGGGAGTGTGTGGCTCAGGGCGTGGCCAATACGGTGACGGGCATGTTTGGCGGCATGGGGGGGTGCGCAATGATCGGCCAGAGCATGATCAACGTCAACTCCGGTGGCCGCAGCCGCCTGTCCGGTATCACCGCCGCACTCTGCCTGCTGGCCTTCATCCTGTTTGCCTCCGGCCTGATCGAGGTGATCCCGCTGGCGGCATTGACCGGCGTGATGTTCATTGTGGTAATGGGCACCTTTGAGTGGTCCAGCTTCCGCATTATGGGCAAGATCCCCTATTCCGATGCCTTTGTCCTGATACTGGTTTCAGCGGTGACTGTGGCGACC